>CAYYJL010000107.1:0-7368 GCA_964472245.1 uncultured Ignavibacteriaceae bacterium
TGTATTATACCTCAGCCAGTTCTGGAACTGTATAATAACCGTATTGCCTTCTGTCTTTGTATATACCCTGCCCGTGGTAGTGCCGTCCAGATCATCCCAAAATGGTGCTATCAATCCGTTGGGGGCCACCAGTGAAGGGAGTGATGAGTTGGAATAAATATTCGTTGTCGGAGCGCTCAGTGTAATCAATCCGTTAGTCGAGACAAACAACTGGGAATAATTTATCCCATAATACGGGAACGGAAACGGCATACTAACTGCCGCATATCCTTCATCCGTTGCGGAAATGGTACTGGTCGGGGTCCAGGTAGTAATCTGAGTTCCCGTTGTGGATATATCATTCCATATATATGCCGGTCCGTTCGGCTCATCAGAGTCAATCCACTTATACCCGAAAGCATCCGGTCCGCCGCTGCCTCTTACTGACTGCCCGAATACCACTGCCGGATTTTCCTTGTTTCTTAAAGACTCATCCACATCCGGACCCTTGCTAAACAGCAGCTTGGTGCTTACGCTTCCCTGCGGAAACGTGTTATTATCAAATCGTATACTATAATCTAATGTGGAAAGCTGTGTATTGCTGTTTGAAACCACAAAGGAATCCCGTTTTACCTGAGCAGGCACGAGTGTGTGCATCATGGAATCCGGTGTAATGGAAAGCACAGGAGCGTTCCAAGTAGAACCCTGTGCGGAATTTGATATCTGGGAATAATTACCCCATAAATCAGTTGCCCGCAATGCAAAATGATATACTGTATTCGCCGCTAAACCGGTTACGCTTAGTGTCTGTGCTGCACCTGCTGTATCCGGCGTTACGCTTACTCCAACCGGCTGTGCGGCCAGGAAAGAAGTTAAATCCGTTATCGGTGTCAGAGACTTGCGTATATCATACCCAACAACTCCGTTGCGTGTTGTATCAAGCGGTGCAGTCCAGCTCAGTTGAATGCTGTTACTGGTAGCTCCCTGAAAAGCAAGATCGGTCACCTGTGTCGGAGGAATGGTATCCGGCGGTGCAGCAATAGCAAGCAGTGCGTTATATAAATTGAGTCTGCCTCCTGTTACCGTTATTCCCTGCAACGCAGGAATCGGATCTGTTGCGTCAAATAAAAATTGTTTAAACTGTAATGCCGTTGCAGCAGGATTTGTTTTATACGCCTGCATTAATCCCGGATTTGCTGTGGCAAACATCAGCCCTATGGCACCGGCAACCATCGGCGTAGCCATGGATGTTCCCGTTAAACTGGAGTAGCCGTTACTCGGCACTGTGGAAAGGACTGAGGTACCCGGCGCACCTAAATCAATAGTTGTTAATCCATATGCCGCACCGGAGTTTTTTGTGTCCGTCCGTGTTGTATTGGTTACCGCAATCATATAATCACTTGCACATGCAGTAGGTATATCACCCTGCAAATCAACATTGGTATTGGCATTGGCAGTAGCACCGCAGCTTAATATACCTTCCAGGCCAAGTGAATCATACACTGCACACCAGAGCGGATAGTTTGACGGCTGGCCAAAATCCACACCAAACGATGCATTGGTTGCAACAACAAAAGCACCCTGCAAACCGTTGGTTTGATTATATAATCTTCTCATCTTCAGTACGTAATTATATGCACGCAGTACAATGGATTCCGTACTGGAGGAACCCTGTATTGCCATAACCTTAACTTTCCAGTTCACACCGGCAACACCCAGAGCATTATTACCAATTGCTCCAACTATACCTGCAACGTGTGTCCCATGCTGGCTTGAGGTTATTGTTCCGTTCTGGTTGTATGCGTTCCATCCGTTAACATCGTCTATATATCCGTTATTATCGTCATCTATATTGTTACCGGGAATCTCGCGCCAATTTTTGTAAAAATTCAAATCTGTATGATTCAGGTCAAACCCGCCGTCAACAACTGCCACCACCACAGTATCTCCAAGTACAGAAACCCCGCCTGTTCCTAAATCCCACGCCTCGGGTGCATCAATATCTGCATCAGGGGTTCCGCTGCTCTGTCCCGTATTATGCAGCCCCCACTGCTCTGCAAATCTAGTATCGTTCGGTGTATTTTCGGTTGGTACTCCGGGAGCAGGCGTATATATCGGGTCTTCATAACCCGGCCGGTGGCTGATAAAATGATTAAATTGTGCGGTTCTTACATAAGGATTGGATTTCAGCTGTGCGAGCATATCCGTATCCGTCACTCTTCCTTCATCATAACCTATAAGCCAGATGTTCATCTGATCGGCTACAAGCTCCTTTATCTGAAACCCAGTTCCGCTGAATTGATGCATAATCATCTCAGGGGTATGTCCGCTTTTCAACTGCACCAGAATTTCTCCGGCCATATAATTTTTCGGTTGTGCGTATAAAAGTGATGTGATAAACAGAAAAAGCGTGAGAAGTTTCAGAATACGCATCCTGGAGTCCTTATTTTTGATACTTTATCCTTAAATTTAAATCTATTTTATTAATAATTGTGCATTCCCGGCCATATTTTTTTTCATGCAGAAACCAAACCTCTCATTTAGTGCCCCGCAGGCAGAAGAGATTCCTCTGCTCCTTTCCTTGATGCAGGATTTTTATGCTTTTGACGGCTATCCGTTTAACCCGGATCTGACCCGGCAAAATCTTAACAGGTTCATCAGTGACAACTCACTCGGATTTACCCGGTTCATTTATGAAGAAGATCAGCTTGCCGGTTACCTTATTGTCTGCTTCGGTTTCTCTTTTGAGTTTGGCGGCAGGGATGCATTCCTGGATGAACTGTACCTTAATCCGGATTTCCGCGGCAGAGGAATCGGCGCACAAGCTGTGGAATACGCAGCCGTTGAATGCGGCAAACACGAGGTTAAAGCTCTTCATCTTGAAGTTGAACTGAAAAATGACCGCGCCTTCAATCTCTATAAAAATATGGGATTTAAGGAGCATACACGCCGGCTCATGACTAAATATATACCGGACAGCACCGGATCTGAATAACAACAAAAAGTAGTTTTATATGGCAGAATTTGAATTTCAAAAAACAAACCGTTTCTTTGCACAGGTTCCCGGCATGATGGAAAATATAGCAGCCGCGGAATTCCGTAACTGCGGTGCGGAAGATGTGAAAGAAGAGTACCGCGGCGTCAGCTTCGGGGCAACCAACAAGGTAATATATACACTTAATTACACTTCGCGGTTTGCGTCCAGAATTCTTGCCCCGCTTACTTCATTCCTCTGCAGGTCTGCAGATATATTAACTGCACGCGCAAGAAAGTTCCCATGGGAACAGATTTTTACGAAGGACCAGACCTTTTCCATTTCGGCATCAGTCGCAAAAAGCACCATTACAAACTCCCTGTATGCAAGCCAGTGCCTTAAGGATGGCATAGTGGATCACTTCCGCGATATATACGGCGTCCGTCCCGATGTCAACACGGTTAATCCGGATGTCCGTTTTAACCTGCATATAGAAAAGGACAAGGCAGTTATCAGTCTGGATACTTCAGGCGAAGCCCTGCATAAACGAGGTTACCGCCTCCTTGCAGGCGAAGCACCTATGCAGGAAACCCTGGCAGCAGCAATCATACACCACAGCGGATGGGACGGTGAAAGTCCTTTGTGGGACCCGATGTGCGGCTCAGGCACACTCCTTTGTGAAGCTTTAATGCACTATTGCCGTATCCCCGCGCAGTATCTCCGCAAACAATTTGGGTTCAGTCATCTCCCCGGTTTTAACAAAGCCGAATGGATGGAAATTAAAAACTCGCTTGATGCTGCTATAAGGCCGCTCCCTCCGGATCTTATTTCCGGCAGTGATAAATCACAGCGGATAATCCCCGTTGCTCAGGAAAATCTTTCACGCCTCCCCTTTTCAGAAAATGTGAAACTATCCGGTCAGCCGTTTGAACATATACATTCCTTTAACAATGGCGTGATTATCACCAATCCTCCGTACGGCATCCGGCTTGGTGAGATAGAAGAAGTGAAGGAATTATATGCAAAATTTGGAGACTTCGTAAAACAGAAATGCAAGGGTACTACCGTATTTATATATACCGGTGATCCTGCACTCCGCAAATCTATCGGACTACGTACCTCATCCAGAATCCCCCTGGTTAACGGTAAACTTGAAGGGGTTCTTGTAAAAATTGAAAGTTACGAAGGCAGCAAGAAAAGAAAATGGAGAGAGGATTCCGGTGAATCCCCTCAGCAGGAAAATTAATATATATTAGATCAGCCGCAGACCCGTTCATACGGCAGGTACGCAGCTTAGCGGTTAAATTCTCGTTTTTTTTCGCAGATAATAGCCGAGCTCCTTATCTGTGCCTAAAATATGTGAGATGAGCCAGTCCTTAAGAAAGTCCAGCGTTTTATAAGGAATCATCAGATTTTTCCTCTTCGCTTCTGAAACCAGGGCTTCTATCTGTTGAACAAATTCCCTGTGCTCCTTTTTATGTTTTTCGGCATCCTGATACCCAAAATCAAAGTTTTTTTCCTCATCGGAAAAATGTTCCTTTGTGTAGAGAACCAAGCGTTCCAGTATTTCATGAATGATAAGATTCCCGGTCTGATTATGATGCGCTTCATATAACTCATTAGTGATTCCCACCAGCTTTTTGTGCTGATTATCCACTGATTCCACACCAATTTCATACGATTCTTTCCACTCTATGTGCGCCATATTTCCTCCGCTCCGTTTGCTGACTGTTTATGTGTTACAGGAAAGTTTCCGTACAACCTGCATTACAAAAATAACAAGATTTCTGATGTCAACTTCTGAAATAGTATTTTTTGGAGAAATTTATCTTCTAAGAATCAAAAGTCAAAAGCCCGGCATCGTACCGGGCTTTATGAATTTACCAAAGAATTTTAATTCACTTGCTGTTATTTCTGCAGCACCATTTTACCGGTTATGCTTTTTCCCTCAGCGTAAAGAGTATAATAATATATCCCGCTGCTCAAATCGTTCGCATAAAAAGGAGTTTTATGTGTTCCGGCGGAATACTCTCCCTCCGCGGCTATGTGCATCAATTCTCCATTGACGGAGTAAATCATCAGCCGTATATACCCCGGCTTATCAAGCGTAAATGTAATCATCGTTTCCGGATTAAATGGATTAGGAAAATTCTGGTGCAGTTGGAACTGCTGTGGACTGCCGCCGGCTTCTCTGCCGGAAGTTACAACCTCACCCAGCCCGCGGCGGTAAACACCATCCAATGGAGTAACAGAATAAAGATATTCATTATCAGATGCCAGACTCACTACTACTCCTTCTTCCAGCCCTTCATTCAGGGCAGTCCAGCTTACGCCGCCGTCTGTTGAACGGTATATACCGGAGCCAAATGTGCCTGCAAAAACATTCTTCTGACGAACCGTCATTGTCTCAATAAATAGTGTCCCGATATTGGCTCCCGTGGGAATCCACGTTTCACCTAAGTCACTGCTTCTGTAAATACCGTTACCTACTGTTCCGGCATAAAGGTTTGTACCTTCGCCTGCGAGTGAACTTATATATGGATTCCCCATGCCGTTATTCTTTATTACCCAAGTTGCCCCGTTATCGGTGGAGCGGTAAACCCCTCCGGAAGTACCTGCATACAAATAGCCGCCTGCATTTATCAAACCGGTTATATCCGCATGGTTAATTCCTGTTGAAGAACCCATCCAGACAAGTCCATTATTTGTAGATTTATATATAAACCCGCCAAAGGTTCCGGCAAACAGCACATTATTGTGGACTGCTATAGATCTTATATCAGGGTCATTTTGTCCGAATGAAGCAGGAGCCCATGTCTTACCATTATCCATGCTTTTTGCTGTACCCCATCCCGTGGCAGCAAACAAAATGCCGTTTAATTCTGTCATATCATGTATATCAGTTGAGGGGAGTCCCGTGTTTACCTGCACCCACTCCACTCCTTTATTAGTAGAACGGTACAAACCCGCTCCTGTACCTGCAGCTGAAAAAACAGTGTTGCCAATTGCCCTCACTAAACCTGCACCGGCGTAAGAAAGACCGCTGCTTCTGCTTACCCAGCTCCCGCTCCCATCAGCAGAATAATATACTCCGCCGCCTTCGGTCCCCGTATATAGACCGGTTTGAGTTGCATAAACAGCCGGTATTACTTTATAAGAAAGATTTCCTGTTATGGCATTCCATGTCTGCCCCTTGTTCACACTTCTGTAAACGCCCGCGTCATTGGTTGCTGCATAGAGAGTATCTCCTTTAACGGATAAATCCAGGATAAAAGTCTGCGGAAGCCCTGCCGCAGTCTTAACCCATGTCGCGCCCTCATCGGTGGAACGGTAAACACCCCCGCTGCCGGCTGCAAAAATTCCGGCTTCTGTAACTTCGGTGGCTGTTATAAACTGTGTGCTGACTGGACCTGTCCCCTCATGCCAAACCTCACCCCGTTCCATGCTGTAGTAGATGCCATTGTTGGTTCCCAGCAATACAAACTCATCTTTAATCGCAACACTCAGCATGATGATTTCTTCCGGCAGTTCTTCAATTTGCCGCCAGGTCTGTGCCCCGTCAGCAGAAAGAAATAAACCTTCCATTGCTGCCACATATATATAAGTTTCATTTGCTGCAATGGAATTAACCGCAATACCTGCAAGCCCCTCTCCTGCGGCAACCCATGTTACGCCCCCGTCGTCAGATATATACAAACCTGAACCCGATGTCCCCGCCAGAATTCTCCCGCCGGTTACAGCCAGGGAGGATATAAAACCCGATGGTAGATCTGCACCGGTTCTGTACCAGGAGACTCCCCGGTCAGAAGAGACAAATATTCCGCCGCCCCGAGTGCCCGCGTATAGATTTCCCGATAACTCGGTCAGTGCAGTAACAGTGCTTCCGTTTGGTCCGCCCGTTTTTACCCATTGTGCATGAGTGTGGGTGAATAAAAGTATTAATAGAATGATTATATATTTCATGTGTCCTCTTTACGTGTATACCCGGCAAAAGTGTACCCTCTTTTCCGGTGAAATTTAATTCATGTTGTAAATTTATTGTACATCATTAAAGAATTCCTCTGCTTTGTCACCTGAGGCAAATTTTCTCAATGAGTGGCATTAACACATGACAAAAAAACTTGTATTTTTGTGAAAAGGAAATAATCAAAATGGAAAAATCTCAGCTGAATCTTTTACTATTACAGCATAATCCCGTGTGGGAACAGAAGGAAATTAACCGCCAGAAAATTCTTTCTGAATTGGAATCGGTTAAAACTCACTTTGATGTTGTTATCCTGCCGGAAATGACATTGACCGGCTTCACCATGGCTGCACAGGCAATGGCTGAAACTGATGACGGCCCGACTGTTGCGTTTTATTCCTCACTTGCTGTTAAATATAATGCACACATCATAGGGGGGATGATTAAGTCA
>CAYYJL010000107.1:7378-7818 GCA_964472245.1 uncultured Ignavibacteriaceae bacterium
TCCATTTTGACCGGCACGGTATTCTTATCTCTGAATACAAAAAAATTCATCTTTTTGGTATGGCGGATGAAACTAAACATTATCATGCCGGCGGTACACCTGTTATTACTAATATAGATGGCTGGCAGACAGGACTTTCCATTTGTTACGACCTCCGCTTTCCGGAATTATACAGGACGTACGCTAAGTCCGGTGTGCACTTAATGATAAATATCGCTAACTGGCCGGTTACAAGAATCACCCACTGGGATTCTCTCCTTCCTGCACGCGCAATAGAAAACCTTACCTTTTTTGCCGCCTGCAACCGAACCGGTTCAGACCCGCTTGTCTCTTATTCAGGTTCATCTAAAGTGATATCCCCGATGGGTATAACCGCAGCACTAGCACCGGAAGAATCTGAAATTGTTCGTATATATACTATTGATAAGGAGGAGGCTATA
>CAYYJL010000108.1:0-7808 GCA_964472245.1 uncultured Ignavibacteriaceae bacterium
GCATCTTCAATGGAATGGTAAAGGTTTTCTGAGATGAATAAAGCTATATATACATCCTTTTCTGCACCTGGTGCTAACGGAAAAGGTTCCTCGGAGAATACAACAGCATTATCCATGGGTATTCCCAGGGAATCCCTCACAGCTACACCCTGTTGCAATATATTCCAATATGCAATATCATCCTTTGGAAATATCTCTCCATATTGTGGTGCGGCAAAAGAATATACGGGTGTATGTTTCCAGGAGAGGGGCATAAAATTCAAATTTCCCGTTTTTAATCCACCATCTCCTTTCCCGTCAAGATCCATAAAACTTATTAGCCCTCCGGAATAAGGAAATCGTTCCGAGTATTGGTCGTAAGAGAAATAAAAGTTATCATCTATATAATCCCCCGGTCCGCCAATGTGTGGGTCTCCATAAAAAGAAAACCATAAATTGGATAATGCGGCTGTCCCTTCGTTTTTCACTGTATATTTAATGATAACACTTTTTGAAAGCCGTCCTCCAAACTGGAAAATCCTCACCTTGCATGAAAGCCCTAATCCCCTGACTGAAGTATCCTGAGCATGAGGAAAGAAATTAAATTCTCGATTTGTAAAATCATCCATAACATAATACAATTCCTCGGTTGCACCTGATAGAACACTGTCCGTAGGCCATATGCTCCAGGCAGCAGGCCATGTTTGTGGGTTTGTTTTTCTGGCAATAGAACTGCTGTTAGGATTTGCGTACCCGGGTCTGGGCAGCCAACCCCATTTAACCGTCCCATCCGGATTATAATCCCCTTGCGATGATAACACCATTGGATCTGAAAATATAATTATTGAATCTCCCGAACTGTTCCGGACTTTTGTACCTACAACCGGTCCGAATTCAAATAAATACCCCAGACCATTGTACGTAAAATCAAATAAATTTCCTAAATAGTTTGGTTTATTTATGGATCCGTAATTAAATATAACAGTTTTAATATCATTTGCACTTATCTTTGTCTCCCGTATCTCACCGCTGCTGCCTCTACCCTGAGGCACAATTATAGAGATGATGCTGCTTACGAGAAAAAATACTACCCAATAAATCCTGTAAAACATAAAAATCCTGCCAAAGTATACAGAAACTTAGCGTTTATCCTATACTTTTGCAACAGATATTCTTTAGGCAATAATTACCGGCTCCCGCGGCAAACGATCAGGTAAAATTACGGTATATCACTTTTTCAGAAAAGTGCTAAACCCAAACATTATTTAAGTAATCCATTGAGATGTATACTAAAATTTTGCAGCATTCATTTTGCATTCAAAATGAATAATTGCAAAATTACTCAATTTATATCCCCTTCTCTATCACATCAACCAATGCGTTTTTAATCTCCGGATATGAAAACCTGTAGCCGGCAGATACAATTTTATCCGCATTAACCCGCTGGCTTGCCATTGCAACTCCGGCGCCTTCACCCAATACTATTTTTATAACAAACTCCGGAACCGGGAATAGGGATGGCCTGTGCAAAACTTCCCCGAGCGTTTTTGCAAATTCCTTCATCCGCACCGGCTGCGGTGCTGCACCGTTATATATACCCTGCATACCCGTGTTCTCTATTGCGTGCATATATATACCCGCAATGTCATCAATATGTATCCACGGAAACCACTGCCTGCCGTTGCCGAGCGGTCCGCCGGCAAATAACTTGAACGGCAGGAGCATTTTATTCAATGCACCGTCTTTTACCGAAAGCACAACACCCGTTCTTATACTTATTGTGCGCACCCCAAGCTCACCAGCTTTAGCTGCCTCTTCCTCCCACTGACGGCAGACATCCGCCAGGAACGTATCGGCAACTGCCGAGTTCTCCGTTAATTCTTCATCCCCCCTGTTGCCGTAATACCCTACCGCGCTGGAGCAGATAAATGATTCCGGCCGCGTATCCAGCTTCTTCATCGATTCTATCAGCGCACGCGTTGACCCAGTCCTGCTTTCAAGTATCTCCTTTTTATACGCCTCATTCCACCGCCTTCCGGCTACATTGGCTCCGGCCAGATGAATCACTGCATCCATGCCGGCCAGTTCCCGGCTGTAGTCAGTAGCATTCCCTTTCCATAAAAAATATCCGGCCGCCTCCGGTGATTTTCGCTTTGCTGACTCTATATTCCTGGTAAAAAGGTACACCTGATGCCCTTTGGCTTGCAGCAACTTGCTCAAATATGTGCCCAACAGTCCTGTACCGCCGGTAATTATAACTTTTTTCATAATATCTCTATACTGATTTCAAACTTTGTGATAATTTACGATTATAACTTAATTCCGTTTTGATTCAATTGGAACAAAAATCCCGACTAGAATTTATTGACCTTCACCGCGGCATTGTGCTGCTGGTAATGATTGAGGTGCATGTTTTTAATGCTTTCATGCTGCCGGAACTTAAGCAAACCGGCTGGTTTGCCCTCCTCAACTTTGTGAATGGCCTGGTTGCTCCTTCATTTTTATTTATTTCCGGCTTTGCCTTTATACTATCAAGCAAAAAACGGCTTGAAGAGTTCCGCAAATTCGGGAAAGAGTTTTTCCGCCGGCTGGGACGCATTCTGCTGATCATCCTGGCGGGGTACTCCCTGCATCTGCCGTTCTTTTCACTCAGCCAGACCATGCATAAATCCACGGAGCAGCAGATGCTCCATTTTTATGCGGTTGATGTTTTGCAATGCATCGGCGTTTCACTGCTTGCTTTATACCTGCTCCGGATATTTATCCGGAACGAAAAATTTTTTACCGGCTTAACCGGCACTCTTGCTTTTGTCATACCGCTTGTATCTCCGTTTCTCTGGAAAACAGATACCTCGTCTTTTCTGCATCCTGCCGCAGGGGCATATATTAACACACAATTTACGTCGCTGTTTCCGCTTTTCCCGTGGGCCGGATTTCTCTTCCTCGGTGCCTGGCTGGCAATTATATATACTGAGTTCCGTTCCATGAACCGGGAAGGTCAGTTTATGATTCTGCTCAGGAATCTATCTATATCAGTTATCGCTGTCTGCACACTGATATATTACAAAATCCTGCCGCTGCCATTCTCTCCCGTAAAACCCGATATTTTCTTTTATCTGCTCAGATGCGGGCTGGTCACCCTTATCTTTTATATATGCTCTCTTGGAAAAGATTACAGGGGTTCCGTACCCCGTATGATTATGTTATTCGGCATGGAGTCACTCCTTGTGTACTGGCTGCACCTGCAGGTTATCTACAGAAAAATCGGTGGGATAAACCTGAACATGACTTTCAACAAATCCTTCGGCATAGCTGAAACAATTATCGCAACCGCCATTCTTGCATTTCTTATGCTTGGTGCCGCATATGGATGGAATTATCTTAAGAAAAAATACACACAGAAGTTCAGTTATGTTTTTTCTTCTGTCATAACACTGCTTATTATTATATATTTGCTGACATAACCGATCAGCTGTAAAAACGATTTATATAGAGAAGGAATCCTTCATGTCCGGTATCAGAATTAAAATATGCTGCATCTCTTCGCTTGAGGAAGCGAATACCGCTGTTAAGGCAGGGGCAGATGCACTCGGTCTTGTGTCTTCCATGCCAAGCGGACCGGGAGTTATTGCAGAATCATTAATAACTCAAATTGCAATGGCCTCCCCGCCTGCCGTTGCAACCTTTCTGCTCACCAGCAGCAGGAATGCAACGGATATCATTGCACAGCAGAAACGATGTAAAACAAACACTATTCAAATTTGTGATGACCCAGATCCCGGTACTCATGAGATATTGCGGAAGGAATTGCCCGGCATTAAAATTGTCCAGGTGGTACATGTTCAGGGGGAAGAATCAATCGCTACCGCTGTAGAATATGCAAAAACCGCAGATGCGATTCTGCTGGATTCAGGCAATCAAAAGCTGTCAGTTAAAGAACTCGGCGGCACGGGAAGAAAACATGACTGGTCAATCAGCAGGAAAATACGAGAGTCAATACCGGTACCCCTCTTCCTGGCCGGAGGTTTAAATCCCGATAATGCTCAGGAAGCTATTGATACTGTAAGACCGTTTGGATTAGATATATGTTCAGGTGTGCGGAGTGGAGGGGCTCTTGATCCCGTTAAGCTACAAAAGTTTTTTGATGCTGTCCGCGGATAAGTGTATATACTAAAAACCCCGGCATAACCGGGGCTTTTAGTGTAATAATATGTTATTTCAGCAGATTTAGTTTTTTGACTGCCTTAAAATTATTCACCCTCAGCTCATAAATATATACTCCGCTTGCCAGTCCGGAAGCATTAAACTTCACATCATATGCGCCGGCTTCCTGTTTCCCTTTCACCAGGTTTGCAACTTCTTTACCCAGCATATCATATACAGTAAGGGATACCTCTCCGGCTTCAACCAGACGGTATGAAATAACTGTTTCCGGATTAAACGGGTTGGGATGATTCTGCAGCAGTTCATATTCGGTAATACCGGCATTATTAAACTCAACCGGTCCGTATATACGGATACTGCCGTCGTAATCATACTGCATCAGGCGGTAATACACCGTGCCCTGCGGGGCATGTGCATCGGTAAACCGGTAGACAGAAGGTTCTGATGTTGTACCTGCACCGTTCTGCCAGCCGATAGCCAGCCATTCAGCTTTGTTTACAGAGCGCTGAATTTCAAAACCGCGGTTATTGGTTTCGGTGGCTGTTGTCCAGTTCAGTATTACACCGCCTGCAACTCCTGCTGCGGAAAATCCTGTTAACTCAACCGGCACCACACCCCACGTATATATACCGATATCATCAAGATACCAGCCGTCCTGCTGAATCGTCACATCGGAAAGCAATTCAAAACGGAGCTTAATCTGCTGTCCTTCATACGGTGCAAGATTAAATTCTTCCTGCATCCAGGAGGTTTGTGTGCCGTCATAACAAGGGATTCCGGCCGGAACCTGTTCCCCCTGTCCGGAACCGCTGCGCGTATATCTTCCGGCAAGTGCAGTCCATGTGCTGCCATTATTGGTGGATATTTTTACAAAGCCAGCATCCCAGTCACTTTCTATGGAATACCGTGTCCAGAAACTCAATTTAGGATTCGGATTACCGGAAAGGTTTAACGGGTTGGTCAGCGTCATGGTAACGGTTGCATTTGCAAGATAATTACCATCTTTGCTGTCTGTATAAGAATTCGGGGAAGTATTATATGTACCCGTTGTTGCTTCCCATTTAGGTGTTGCCGGGCTTGCTGTTATGGTCCATAGCTGAGCTGGATTATTAGTGGTATCAAAAAATGTATATACAGGCATGCCGATAACAATTCTGAAGGTATCCGTACTCATCACTGCGGTGCCGGCAGTAGTTTTTACCACAAGTTTATGTTCAGAACCTATTGCTGCCCCGGAAGAAATAGTAAAACGAAGCGGTACCATTAATTGACGGGTACTCCTTGCACTGATAGTATCCACTAAAACCTGTGTCCCGGATGCGGTTATCTGCGGAGAAGCACTCACTAACTGTACAAACAAGTTTGATGCATTTGCAAGGCCCTTGTTTTTTACCTGTACATACATTTTAACATCTACACCCTGTCCAAAGTACTGCCTGTCATAGCTTACATTCTGAGTACCCACATAATCTCCGGCAACCCAAGCATAAAATAAATTTGGATAGAGATTTTCCTGAGCAAGTGGAAATATCCTGGATTGTGACGGCCAGAATCCGTCTGAGCTTGAACCCACTTCCGGCGTCATTGCATAGATTTTTCCGCGGGTACTTAAATCACCGTCATACATAAAATCATCGCTGTTTCCTCTGGTAGAGTATCCCACAGTCTGCTGATCGGTTCCAACAGAGTAACGGTTAAAACGGGTCATCTCATATGCAAACTCACGGAATGTCAATGAGTCAGGAGTTTCTCTCTCCAAAGCCCCATAGGGATATATAAGAAGATTGCTGTATGTGTGGTAGTTTAATGTTACCCGGAATTTTCTGCTTTGTACCAAATTGCGCAATGCCTGTGTTTCCGGCTCTGAAAATGGCGTGGTACCACGGTATGTATCTGAAGATGGTGAAGTGCTGGAACCGCCGTTTGGTGCATTCCAATACAAATCAGGTCCGTAGTTTCTGTTTAAATCCACACCAAATGAACCGCCGTTGTTTTTGCGGTTCTTTCTCCACATTCCGCCGCCATTTGCGTTGGTGGAGCGGTTATACTCGTATCCGTCTGGGTTCACAACGGGGACAAAATACAACTCTCGGTTATCAACCAGATATTTTACTGCAGGATTGCTGTTATAATTTTCCAGCAGATAATACATATAATAGATAAGAGTCATCATCCCTTGCGGCTCCCGGGCATGATGCAGTGAAGTATATAATGCTTCAGGTTCATCTTCATCTATATCAGGATTATCTGAAATCTTCACCATATATATAGGCCGGCTTTCATTCGTTGTGCCAATAACCTGCTTAACGGTAATCAGATTCGGGAAGTTTGCCTTCATGCTGTCCAACTGAGCAACAACTTCCGCGAATGTATAATAGCCACCCATGCTGCCGTAACCAAACCCCTCCACATTGTAGTTTAATTTGCTGTGCAGTTTAGCAGCATCTTCCTCTTCCTGACTCATTTTGGGGAGTTTTTCAAAATATTCCGCCCAGTTATCAATAACCACCTGCATCTGATAACCCCTTTGCTGCAGCATGGTATAAGTTTCTTCCGGCATAAATACATTGTATCTGCCGTCTTTTTCAACTATGGAATGTTCTACATCCACATTCAGAGCTTCAAGTTCACGCAGCTGAACGGATGGATTGGTTACTGTTACTTTTACCTGCTTAAAATTTTGAGCAATCACTCCAACGGAAAGGAGGGAAAGCAGAAGCAATAGACGTGTCATAGCGGTCTTTGTCCGTAATTAAAATGAAAATAACATAAAAAATACGGTTATTCCTGATAAGTTCTACCCGTTTTTTTGGTGAGATTTAGAGCCGTGATGCGGGGCAACATATTTTTGCCATATAAACTAACAGGATAGATATCACCTGAATTGGGGATTTTTTGCAAAAAAGGGGATAAAATGCAGGAAAATCACAAAAATTCTCCGTCGGATTGTGCATCTTTGCTACTCACAAAAAAAATTCTTTTCGCAGAAAAACGGAGCATAATCATGGCAGTCATAAAGCCATTCAAAGCACTACGCCCGCAGAAAGAACTTGCTCAGCAGGTTGCCAGCGTACCTTACGATGTTGTTAATACCGAAGAAGCACGTCAGCTTGTTGACGGCAACCCTCACTCACTTTTGCGGGTTACCCGTTCTGAGGTGGAATTTGCTGACTCGGTAAACCCTTATTCTGACGAAATTTACTCCCGCGCAATACAAAATCTGGATCAAATCAAGGCAAAAGCCATGCTGGTTGAAGAGCGGGATGCCCTTTATATATATGCCCTCACCATGAACGGTAGAACACAAACTGGTATTGCCGCAACATTTTCCGTTGATGATTACGATAATGACATAATCAAAAAACATGAAAAAACCAGAAAAGAGAAAGAGGACGACCGCACCAAACATATTATCACAACAGGAGCTCAAACCGGTCCGGTATTCCTCACCTACCGCGGCAAAGCAGAAATAGACAGCATTGTTACAGGTGTAACCTCCAATGAAAAAGCATTGTATGATTTCACCGCCCCTGATGGTGTACGTCATCAAATTTGGATGGTGCCGGCAGATCAGACTAAAAATATTATTGATAACATAGGCAAAGTACCTGCTTTATATATAGCAGACGGCCATCACCGTGCAGCGAGTGCTTCACGTACCCGTG
>CAYYJL010000109.1:0-7764 GCA_964472245.1 uncultured Ignavibacteriaceae bacterium
CCAATCCCGTTGGTGCGCGGGAAAACAGCATAACAGGATACCGCGATAATTTTCCCTCTTATTCATTGGTGAACGAGTCACGCGGTATATATCACAAGTTTACCTTTGGCAATGCGGAGATATTTGTCCCGGATTTACGGTCTCAGCGGTCGCCCAATCTGAATTCTGTTATAAAGAATACAACAACAGGATTTTGGGAGTTTAATCCTCCGCCGGGACACTCAATACTTGGCAGGAACAATGCACCCGGTACAGGGCAGTCTCAGTTTGATTGGTTGCTGCAATCATTGGAAAATTCCACCGCAACCTGGAAGTTTATCGCAAGTTCTGTCCCGCTAAACATTGGACAAAAGGCAGGCATACAACTTGGCATAACGCTGCAAGATTCTATTTTGAATATACCTGAGTTCCCCGCAGGCACACGCGGTATTTTTGCAGCTATGGAACTTGCAGACAAGTGGGTTGGCTTTCCGGAAGATGTTGATTCACTGATACGATTTGTGCAGCAGCGGCAGATAAAAAATGTAATTGTGCTGAGCGGTGACTCCCACACTGCAGCTATTGATGACGGTGCTAATGCAGGGTTTCCGGAAATTATGGCTGGCGGATTGGATATAACAAACTCCAAACTGGTGGCATTGCTGGAAAACTTTGGTGTGCATATTTGGAACAAGGGGGGACAGGGGTTAAGTACCCAGTTGTTTAATAATGCCTTTGGCAAGATAGATGTATTCGGGGCTGACTCTGTACGGCTGTCACTTGTTGACGAAGAAGGTACCGTTTTTGCAAAACACACCGTAACGAACTCAGAACCAATTCCGGTTGAACTGACCAGCTTTACGGCAAGTGCTGATGCAGGTCAGGTCACCCTTCGATGGGGCACAGCTACGGAAACGAATAATAAAGGATTTAGCATAGAGCGTTCGGTTGATGGCAAAGTATTTTCGTCAATCGGATTTACTGCCGGTAACGGTACAACTACAGAGATGCGGGAATACCGTTTTACGGACAACAATCCGGCAGCAGGTATATCATACTACCGGCTGAAACAAACTGATTATGACGGCAGCTTTGAGTATTCCCGCGTGATCCAAGTGAGTACCAAGCCGGTACTCAGTTTTACCCTTGAGCAGAATCATCCTAATCCGTTTAATCCTGAAACGCAAATATCATTTACACTTCCGGTAAAAGGGTTTGTAACACTAGCCGTTTATAATATACTTGGTAAAGAAGTGGAAGTGTTATTCTCGGGAGAACTGGAAAGCGGACAGCATACGGTAAACTTCAACGCCAAAAATTACAGCAGCGGGGTTTATATATATAAACTGACGGGTGGCGGAGCTGCCATCACAAGGAAAATGATATTAACCAAGTAAGACTTGTTTAAAATAAAAAATCCGGCGGAACAGCAATCCCTTCCGCCGGATTTTTCATGAAGGGGAAAACCGGGGTTTATTTCTTCCTGTTAAATTCGATTTCCATCATTTTCATTTCACCGGAAGGCATTTCAACAAACATTTCATATTTGTATTTGTCTGCCGTGAGAAATGTATATACGGAACGAACCGTCAAATCCTGTGCGGACATCGGCTCGTACATTTTTCCTTTTAAGGTAAGGACTTTAGTCTTTTCATCCATTTTGCCCTCGGAATACATAATACCGCTGCCGCTGTTATCAATCCATGTATTAAAATAAATACCTTTGGCGTTATCATAGCCGGTTATGCTGAGCCCGTCTAACGGCATACCCATCATGGAACTTTTGTTTTCAGAATGGAGATAGAGTCCGTCCATAATCATCTTTTGGGTGGCAAAACCTTCAGACATGGTTGGCGGCAGGGATGGGTCCATGTACCAGGAAAGGATGGCAGTCCATTCACCTGCCATAGTTGCCAGGTGTTTATGTGCGGCACTTGGGGTTTTGTAGTCAGTCCATGCCTTCATGGATGCTTCATCCTGGGAAAAGGAAGAGGGGGAAATAAACAGGAACAAAAGAAACAAAGAAGCGAAACGTTTCATTATACACCTCATATAATAATGGAATAAGAGTAATTATTGGTGGGTCAAATATAGAGATAATTTCAGGAATGAGTGCGGAATTGTAGGTGAAATGATGAATAGAGCCGGCAAACTGCTGTTTTACGGAGATAAAAAAAGCGGTAATTCGTATATTTAATCATGCAGTACACAAATTTCCTGAAAACATGCGGGCTTTTTACCATTGGTTTCATCATTTTTTCAACAGCAATTAATGGTGAAGGGGGTAAGGAAAATAAGAACGTAAAGGTGCTTAGACTGCTCCCTGCCTCTGCCCAGATAACTGTTAATTATCCATTGGAAACAGGTGATTACGCAGAATCCATAGATGAAACTTCACTTGGTTTCAGTGTTTCCAGGGTGCGCAGGATAACGGGTGATACGCTTCTGCCGGCACCGCAAATCCGGCTTATTGAAGTGATATCAGCTCCGGCATATCTTCAGCAGTTAAAAGAAGAGGTGAGGTATATTTCCCGCAAATCTAACGGTGATATATACATATGGTATGATAACAGTGAGAAGCCGCTGTATTTATTCAGCGGTGAAGTGGGGCAGTTTTATGCTGCGCACTATCCCGGCAGGACCTGGTATATAACGGGAAAAATGGAGGTGGAAGTAAACGGCGATACGGTAAATGCTGTTGAGTTTGAACTGGTGCCGGAGGGTTCCCTTGCAAGACGGAGGGAGTTGATAGCGGATAAATACGGGCTGGTCTCATCGGTGGAATTTGACGGAGGGGGCTCGCGTTATGACGGTTACTTTTGGGGAGGTATATTTGGCAGGCAAACGAGCGGAACATTGATAGCCGGGAAAAGCAATGTAGAGTGGGATAAATTTCTTGCCAATGAGGAGGGTAATTTCAGAAAGTACAGATATAATGTGCCTCCGGGAATTAACCTAACCGTGTTTGACCGTGTGCTGGGAGATACGCTGATGCCCGATTTCAGCAGATATGCAGTTATTAAGGAGAGGTCATTTGACGGGAGCAGCATTCAGGCCACACGATACGAAAGAAGTGCAGAGAACGGATATATACTGCAATATAATTCCAGACCGGACACCTTAGTTAAGTTGAGCATATTGGTGGGTGATACACTTCCATCCTTTCCGCAGGTAACACAGAATGCGGGATGGCGTGTGAATAAAAAGTATATGGACCTTGTTCCTGTGATTGAGCTTGTTTCCGTGGGGGCTGCTCCCGTAAAAATCAGAAGGTACGGCTATGGGCTTGGTAAGTTGTACTATTTGCATCTAGGAGTGCGCTTAGAAGAATTTGAGGGAGGAGTTATTAACGGGACTGCCTACGGCGATACAGTAACCATAACAAGTATTGTTGAAACGGCTGCCGAGGTAACAAATAAGCCGGAGCTGCAGATATATCCTAATCCTGCTAATAATACATCAGTCATCCGCTTCAGACAGGAGCAGGCGGGGGATGCACGGCTGCGTATATATGATATAACAGGTGCTGTTGTGCACGAAGTTGTTTATTCTTCGCTGCCGGTTGGAGAGCATACTTACAGGTTTACAGGTACGGAGCTTGCCTCTGGTATGTATATATGTGAGTTACTGTCAGGGAGAAACTTTGTCCGGACGAAATTACTGCTGTTAAAATAGAACCGGATGATTGTATAAATCCGCCGTTTATCACAGAGTTAATTCATCCATAAAAGATTTTTGTGCAGGGGCAGGGAAATCGTTAATTTAGAAAAAAGGAGTAGACAATGTTAGCAAGAACTTTAATTGTAGTTTTATTTATTACCATCTCTCTCTTTCCGCAGGAGTTCAGTCCGGAAGGCAAGTGGCTGGGTACGCTTGATATTAACGGGATGAAATTAAGAATTGTGTTCAACATCTCACTGCAGAAAGACGGCGGCTTCAAGACTCTTTTAGACAGTCCCGATCAGGGAGCTGAGGGAATCCCTTCCGATAAAACAACTTTTGAAAAAGGAATGCTGACGGTCAGCATGAAAGCGATAGGAGCCGAGTTCACCGGAAAATACAATAAAGAGAGTGAATTAATTGAAGGAATGTTCCTGCAGGGAGGTATGACACTTCCCCTTACTATAAAAAGAACTGATGTGGTGGAAAAACCCAAGAGACCGCAGACCCCGCAGCCACCGTTTCCGTATATATCAGAAGAAGTACAATTCCGCAATGAAGCTGCAGGTATCATGCTTGCAGGCACATTAACGATTCCGGAAGGTGACGGTCCTTTTCCCGCGGTGGTGCTTGTTACCGGATCTGGTCCTCAGGACAGGGATGAATCACTGATGGGGCATAAACCTTTTTGGGTGATTGCTGACCACCTGAGCAGAAACGGGATAGCAGTGCTCCGTTATGATGACCGAGGCACCGCTAAATCTGAAGGAAACTTCAACTCAGCTACTTCATTTGATTTTGCAGGTGATGCTGAGGCGGCACTGGCATATCTTGAAAGCAGGAAAGAAATTAACAAATCAAAAACCGGCGTAGCAGGGCATAGTGAAGGCGGGTTGATTGCTGCTATTCTAGGCGTTGAATCCAAAAGATTGGATTTTATCGTTTCGCTTGCGGGTCCGGGGCTGACCGGAGAACAAATTATATATATGCAGACCGAACTAATCGGCAAGGCAAATGGTGTCAGTGATGAGCACTTGCAGAGAGAGCTTGCGCTGATGAATCAATTGTTTGCGGTTGTAAAGGCGGAGCCGGATATGGCATTGGCAGAAAAGAAACTGCGGGAGTTATTTAATGAGCACATTGCAGGATTACCCGAGGAAGAAAAAGGTAAATCAGAATATACTGAGGGTGCAATCACCCAGCAAATTGCAAGGGTGAATACCGCCTGGTTCCGTAAGTTTCTGCTGTTTGATCCCGTCCCCTACTTAGAAAAGACAACTGTACCGGTTTTGGCGCTCATCGGAGAAAAAGATTTGCAGGTTCCTTCCAAGGAAAATCTTGCAGCAATAGAAAAGGCACTTAAAAAAGGGGGTAATAAAAACTTTGTTGTTAAGGAAATGGCGGGCTTAAATCACTTGTTCCAGAAAACCGAGAACGGCTCTCCGGCAGAATACGCTAAGATAGAAGAGACTGTATCTCCGGTTGTATTGCAGACAATGACCGAATGGATTAAAAACACAACCGCAAAATAGAGCAGGTTTTTGCGTTAAAGATTTGCATGCCGGGTGTTATTGCAATACCCGGCTTCTTTTTTAACCTGTATTAATGCGCAGATAATAGCCCCGGAAAAGCAGTTTATCCCAGCCCCCTTTCAATAAGAAGGTATTGTTCCCAAATTGCCCCTGAAAATTAATTCAGGAAAGAAAAATGAAAAAGTTACTCTTTGCACTTATTCTGCTTTTGCAGATTGGTATATATGCACAGCATTTTACCAAAATAACCACCGGGGCACCTGTTACCGACGGGGGAGACTCCCGCTCTGTTAACTGGATAGACTATGATAATGACGGGGATTTGGATTTGTTTGTCAGTAACGGCAAACAAGGGGGAGAAAATAATTTTTTATACCGCAATGACGGCGGCGGAAATTTTACAAAGATTGTTTCATCCCCTGTTGTTTCCGACTCCAGATCATCCGATGGCAGCACCTGGGGTGATTTTGATAATGACGGAGATATAGATTTATACGTAACCAACTGGTACGGTCAGCCGAATTTGTTTTATACCAATAATGGCGACGGAACTTTCACGCAGGTATCCGGATCAGTATTAAGCACCAATAATACCTTCAGCGAGGCAGCTTCCTGGGGGGATTATGACAGGGATGGAGACCTGGACCTGTACGTCTGTAACAGTGATGGTGACAGAAGAAACAATTTATACCGCAACAACGGTGACGGTACATTCACCAGAATAACAACGGGTGACCCGGTAACGGATACCTATTACTCCAGAAATGCAGACTGGATAGATTATAATAATGACGGCGCTGTGGATTTGTTTGTTGCCAACGAGGGGAATCAGCCGGAGAATATATACAAAAATAATAACAACGGCACCTTCACCCGCACGGCAGTTGCACCGTTAACCGCATCCGGAGGCAACACTACCAGCAGCAGCTGGGAAGATATTGATAATGACGGCGATTTTGACGTTCTGGTAGTGAACTACAATGACCAGAATAACATTATTTTCCTGAATAACGGGGACGGCACGTTTACCAAAGTGACTGACGGACCTGTGGTAAACGACGGCGGTGATTCATTCGGCTCTGTCATGGGAGATGTGGATAATGACGGTGATGTTGATATATATATTACCAATGCTTTTTCAACTTCCGGCAGGGTGAAGAACTTCTTTTATTTGAACAACGGCAATGGTACATTTACTAAAGATACAGCGGATATTGTTTCGCAGGAGACGGGGTGGTCATACGGCACTGCACTTGGTGATTATGACAACGACGGATGGCTGGATTTGTTTGTTGCCAAATGTTTCGGACAAACAGAAAATAATTCATTGTTTAAGAATAACGGCGGCAGCAACGGCTGGCTTAAGATAAATCTGGCGGGTACGGTTTCTAACAGTTCGGCGATTGGCGCAGTAGTTAAAGTGTTTGCGTCAATAAACGGAACCATGGTAATGCAAAGCAGAAGAGTTGCCGGTTCTTCCGGATACTGCGGCCAGACTCTGCAGCTTCACTTTGGATTAGGCAATGCCGCAGCGGCAGACAGCATCGTGATTGAATTCCCCTCCGGTGTGCGTCAGAGTTTAGGCAGTACTGCAAAAAACCAGACCCTGGCAATAGTTGAAGACAGCACACTGTTTACTTCTGTTGAAGAAGAGTATATACCGGGTGAGTTCCAAATGATGAACAATTATCCGAATCCGTTTAATCCGGAAACAGTTATCCTCTTTTCCATTCCACGTGAAGGAAAAGTTGATGTTACCGTGTTTAATCAGCAGGGGGAATTGATTACCAAATTAGTGGATGGCATCATGCCGGGTGGTATGCATAGAATCCCATTTAACGCATCTTCACTTGCCTCCGGAGTATATTACTACCGGGTAAGTTACAACGGGGAATTTGCCTACGGAAAGGTGGTGTACTTGCGGTAAATTTTCTGGCAGGAGAGGTATGTAATATATCCTGCGGAACTCCTGCTATGAAGTCCCCGTCGTTTTAGAATGGCGGGGATTTTTTATTTAATGCGATAAACAATTTGGGCAATTTGCGAAAGGAAAAAGGAGCTGCTCTTATTTGTGGTTCATCCGCCCCATAGCTGAAGCTATGGGATGTGTTGTGTTCGCCTTTGAAAAATTTGCAGCTATATATATTGTTTGCCTTCGTGGGTTTTTTCAGGGTTAATGCAAAGGACGCAAAGGGGTAAAATCCTGCCCAGCTTATTATATTTTCTTTTATAGGGCTTCTGCAATCGTACTGGTTTGAACGCAAAGACCGCTAAGGAGAAAATTGCACATATATATTGACTTAAAAAAATCCCGAAGGGATGGCAGGATTATAGAAAAGCAGCGAGACCCCCACAAATAAAATCCTGAAAGGATGACAGGATTATATCGAGGAATTCCGGAGTTAACGCAAGGGACGCAAAGGAGAAAGTCTTTCGTCTTAATAATAATTCTTTTTATTGTGCCGTTGCAAGAATACATATGTGTACGCAAAGACCGCAAGGAAGATATTTGCGTATATATATCGACAAAAAATCCCAAAGGGATGACAGGATGATAGAATAGGATACGTATCGTGGGTTCATCCGCCCCATA
>CAYYJL010000110.1:0-4561 GCA_964472245.1 uncultured Ignavibacteriaceae bacterium
CTCATGCGATACGGCACAAATACCTGCACGCGGCTTTGAAGATGAAATTTTTGTCTTTGCCGATTCCGTAGAATACGGACAGTTGGAGGAAATCCTTTCGCAGGTTTTTGAGAAGGAAATTCAGACTCCGCAGCCGGAACGCCTGTTTACCTTAAGGCGTGTTGAGATGGAAGAAATTAACCGTCTTAAAACATTTAAGAATATACTTGTCGTTGCACCTCTAACCGGAAACTCAAAAGCAACTAAGTATATAAACACTCTGCTTGACCCCGCTGCAAAGCAAAAGATAGAGTCCGGTGAGGGCTCCTTTATCATTAAGCGGGATCTCTGGGCAAAAGGGCAGCTGGTAACCATTATTACAGCAAAAGATATGGGTACTCTTGAATATGAACTTTTAAGAAATTCCGATAAACTGCTCTATAACTTTCAGAAAGCGTCAGACCAGCGGCTGAAAGAAGGTTTGCTTGGCTCCAGGTTTGAAGATAAAGAATCCGTTGCGCGTCTCTTAAGCAATTTCAGCTGGACCATATTTGTTCAGAAGGATTATAAGATTGCCATCATGGACAAAGAGAATAACTTTGCCTGGATAAGAAGAACCCCCAATACGGAACTGGAAATCTGGATATCAGTCCACTGGATTGAAAACGGTTCCCCGGAGCTGTTAAACAGAGATTCTGTCTATGCACTCCGCAACCGGCTTACTGAAAAGTATTACAGAACAAGTGATGAAAAAGATTATGTAGTCATTGAAGATTCTGCATATACAATGACAGAAACCAATTTTAACGGCAGGTATGCAATTTTAACACAGGGATTGTGGAGAATGACGGATAAATTTATGGGCGGGCCATTCGTATCATATGCGTTTTACGATGAGTCATCAAAAAGAGTATATATACTTGACGGGTCAGTTTACGCACCCAAATATTTTAAGAGAAACCTGATTCAGCAGGCAGATGTCATCCTGCAGTCATTCCGTACAAAGAGTGAAATTCCGGAATCTGAGGTTACTTCAATTCTTTCAAATCTGAAGTAACCGTCCCGATTCTAAAAGTTAGTTGAGGGATTCAGCTAAACCCTTAGGCAGCTGATAATCCGGAAAGTTTTCCTTCAACCGGTTGAAATACGCCTTGGCCTTGTCGTTTTTATTGTGTTGCATTTCGTAGACGATTCTCTGCGTTAACATGGAAGCAGCAGTTTTATAGATAAATTCGTGATAGTAGGTCATACGCTTTGGAAAGCGGATTGATTTTTTAGGCGGTGCTGCTGCTTCATAATATTTATCATCCTTAACCACACGGTAAAAGAAATAATCCGGTATCAGCTTACACCCCTCCGGTAAAACAAATTCGCCTCTCTTCATTTCATTTTCTGCAAGCTCAACCGAAACATACACCGGACGAGTATCTATATTGTTCTCAATAAGTTTCTTCATCAGGTTTCTGTATGAAAGCTCCAGAGAGTTTGCATCATAAGGCACTTCTTTTTCAAACGGTGCCAGCAGGCGTAAGAATTGATCCCTTTCCGGGACGATACTGGCCATGACGGCAGGAGCATAGCGGTCCAGCTGAACAAAGTACCAGGATCTGCGCAGGAGCTCCTTATCAATGATTTTTACGTCAGTCCGCATTTTATCCACATTCTGAAAATAGTAAGAAGCGGATATAAAGAAATCCCACTGATAGGAAAGAACCATTCCGTTTTTGCCCGTTGTAAGAAGTATCTGCTGCGTGTAATCCTTAAAGGTCAGGTTATCACTTTGGTCTATTTCATCAAAATTGACATAAAACTGCACACCGGTGAATATAAAAGCCAGCCCGATGGGGAGTATATATTTTAAGTTCTTATCCCGCAGCAGTTTGAACATCAGCAGCAGCCCGAACAATGCAAACACAGCCATGCTTATGAATGCAAGCAGGAAATAGGAATCAATATCCTTTATATCATAATTGATTGAGTAAGCAACGGTGGTAATAAACGTGATAACAAATAATATGAAAATCTTTCTTGCCGCAAAAAAGGAGTATATAATACCCGCAGCTATAAAAAAGAGATTGAGTGTGTACTCAATCGGGAGCTGGTTAAAAAAGTAAGCCAGGTTCTTTTTAGCTGCCTCGGTTGAAGAAAAAATCCAGACCTGATACTGCTTACCGCTGACATGCCGTAATATATTTTCAAAAGTAACCGGATTACCCCAGTTAATAAACGGACCCTGCAAAGCGCGTATCGGAAGGTAGGCATATATAAGGACAAGAGTGGTGACAAAGATAAAGAGCATTCTTCCGATTCTTGCAAAGGAGCTTTTATTAAATCCAAAGGATGAAAAATAGAGGTATGCCACACCGGGGAGAATCAGAATTGTTGTCATGTGGTTGGTAAACCCGAGTGCCAGTACAAAGGAAAAGATATACCAGTTTATATCATTTGGTTCTTCTTCAAACTTATTCAGATACGCCTTAAGCAGGAAAAAGATGATTAAAATTATCAGCAGTGCGTGAAGCGAATAAACCTCCACACCTATACTCTGCATCCAATATGTTCTGTTAAGGGCGAGGATGAATCCTGCTGAGATAGCTGTAAATACAACCAGCCAGACACTCAACTGCGGAAGAATAGATTTTTGTTCAGCGGGCTCAGTCTGTTCTGCCTGCGCTTTCTTTTTCTTCTTTTTAGAATCTCTTTCCTTTTTGCTTTCAATCCCAAAGTGTGTAAGATTGGATAAAATTAATTCAGCGGTAAAAATGAAAGCTACAATACCCAGTGCACACCAGATTGCCGCAAGAATATTCATTTTTGCTATCAGGGCAACAGGTATGGGAATATGTGAAAATATATATCCGAGTATGGTAAAAAGAGGGTATCCGGTCGGGTGTGCAATACCGAGAGTAATCTGAACAGCTGCCAGTTCACCGGAATCTATGTGAAGTACGTTCGGCGCAATAGTTACAGCGTAAATCAGCAGAATAACAAATCCGGTTATCCATGCATGGTTTTTAACCAGTATTCTTACAAGTTCCTTATTCATAGCTGACCCCCAAGCACGCGGTTGAATAGCTTAGCATTGGCGGTATAGATCTTATCTAATTTCTCCATTATCACGTTCACTGTATTAGAATGTTTTGAAACTGCGTGAATAAACATATTTATATTAAACTGCTTAAAATTTCCTGAGGGGGGTAACGTAATTTGCAGAAATACTTCCAGCGTTTTTAAGAAAGTATAATTTTCGTTTATTATTGAATAGTCCTTCTCCCAAATGAACTTCTTTCTCCTTAATTGCTTAAGAACAGATGAAAATTCCGTTACACCACTATGAGAAAGATAAGCAGATTCCCTTAAAATTAAAAACTGCACAATAAACTCCAAATCCTGGTATCCACCCTGCCCCTTTTTTATCTTTTGCAATGGCGAGCCCCCGGCGGAGGATAAGACCAGTTTTTTTCTCATCGCTGATATTTCTGAGGAGAGAAATTCCGCCGGAAGGGAGGAAATTTGGGAAGCTGCAGCACGGCGTATTCTTTTCAGGAGGAGGGCGTTCCCATAGACCGGAATCATTTTAGTCATTGCCTGAAATTCCCAGACACGTGCCCTGCCGGCTATATATTTTTTATATGTTGAAACAGTAAAAACAATCTCTGACGAAGTCCCTTCCGGCCGAAGACGTATATCAATATCCAGCGGGTGCATAAATTGCTTCAGTTCTGCAAGGAGTTGAAAGAAGCTTTGCTGTAAATCCGGCGGGTTATAACCATCCTCAGCTATAAAAATCAAATCCACGTCAGAAGAAAAACTCATGGTTTGGGCGGCTATGCTCCCGGCTGCAACAACACAAACCTGACCGGCAGGGAAACTTTCCCCTTTACGCTCAAAAAACGAATGAATCTTCTCCCGTATCAGGGCGGAAAGGGTTTTGTTTAGATTTTCCGGAGGAATTACCCCAAGCACAACCTTCATTGAGCAGGAGAGGTAAATTTCTTCTACGGACATACTTGTGCTGAAATCCGCCCTTTCAAAAATTCTTCCGCTGAGGAATCGCTCCTGCAGCAGGGTGTTGGAAATAAGGTATTCAAACCCGAGCCGATTGGTGCTGCATAGAGCAATAAAGGCATCAAAAAATGGTTTCGTATTAAGCTGCTCATACCATACGGAGGGGAGAGTGACTTTATTCAGAATCCTGGTAATGTTAGCCAGGAGGAGATCGGGGTCAGGTGCGGTAAAAAGAGTGCTCAGGAGATTTGCCTCAATCCTGTCAAAAGCGCGGATTGAAATGCGGTCAAACTGTTTCGTGCCGGAGAGTCCTTTCCCGTCCTTAAGATAGTTGTAATTTTTTCTTGCTGTTTCCCTGTCGGCAAAAGGGATCATTTCAAAATCCTCCTGAGGTGAATGCCCTTCCCCTTCTTCCAGCATGACGGAGCCATAAAACTTTTTCACCAAAACTTTGTGTGACCGGACTGCGGCAAGAAAATCAGAAAATGCCTTAAACCCAAAATAAGCAGCTAACTTATCAGAAATCTCCCCGCTTTCCGGAATGGTATGAGTTTGTGTATCGTTCATTCCCTGA
>CAYYJL010000110.1:4571-7746 GCA_964472245.1 uncultured Ignavibacteriaceae bacterium
AATGTTCAATTTTGCGGTAAAAGATATATGCATCCGTGAGCTGATTTTTTTCTGCATCGGTCAGAAAATTTGCCTCATGCAGCAGAGCGATGGCTGACAATGTATTGCCGCTGCGGATGTTGGGATTTTTCCCCCCATATATCAACTGCAATGCCTGTATGCCGAATTCTATATCCCTGATACCGCCGGATGAGAGTTTTATATTAAAATCCGATTTATTGCTTTTAAGGATATTCTTTCTCAGCCGTCTGATTTGGTCCAGCGGGGAAGTGAAGGCGGAACCGGGATATATATAATGTGATATGTAGGAGATAAATTCATTGAACAGTTTTTTGCTGCCGGCAATGAATCCCGCTTTGATGAGCATCTGACGCTCCCAGTGTTCTCCTCTGGACTCATAGTAGCGCAGGGTATCATTCAAAGTACGGCATAAGGGGGCAGCTTTGCCATCCGGACGAAGCCGGAAGTCTACTCGGTATAAAAAACCGTTTTCATCCGGATGTGACATTTGTGCAGAAAATTTTCTGATAGCTTCAGTTAAAATCTCATAATATTCAGCTCCGCCGGCTGTTCTTTTATTTTTACGGTAAAACACCATTAAGTCAATATCAGAACTGTAATTCAGCTCACCGCCGCCGAGCTTGCCGAGGGCAATGATAGTGTAATCGGGTTTTGTTTCTGCTGCGCCGAGTTTTTCCGCCGCCTGTAAAAAGCAGAGTTGAAAGATATGTTTGGATATCAAAGTTGCCAGCAAAGAAAGGATTTCCACCGTTTCATTGAGCTCAGCATAGCCAAGCATATCCCGCAGGGCAATTTTGAGAGTCTGCCGTCTCTTCACATTTTTCAGAAACGCAACTTTCTTTTCAAAGCTGCCAAAAGAACTTATCCCGGATTGCACTGTTTTCTTCAGTTCCGCGGCTGTGGTTTTCCTGTGCAGTCGTCCTTCGGTAAGCATTCCAAAAAAGGGGCCGGGGTCCCGGACGACGATATCAGTCAGATAATTACTATGTCCTGCCACAAGCATCAATACTCTGGCATAAAAGGGGTAACTTAAACAATCCCTGAGAAAGAGCTTCGGGTCAAAGAAGGAATGCAGCATTCTGAGAAGATTTGCCTCAGTTTCGGCTGTAATTATGATGCCGCTGCTGTTTTCCTCCAAAACGGTCTGAAACGCAGCCACGCGGTCGCCTGGGAGGAATCCGGCTCCCAGAGAGTAAATATTATCAGCAAATGAAGTTGAAAACAAATTTGTTGACGGAGGTAAAAGAATAAATTATTTTTTTATGTGATATAAATCCATAACGCAGGATGTTTATGGATTTCAATTAGCAATTTATTTAATTCCTTGTTAAATTAGTGTACTTTTTGCTTCAAATCCACCGCAAATTATCATTATGAGGAATTATGAAATTTATTCTTTTTATCCTTTTTAACGCAGCGCTTATTGTGGCAGGCTGCGCCGGCAATACTGATTCCACAAAGCAACAAACCGAAGAAATTACGACAAACGATACAAAAAAAATCCCCCCACCGCAGCAAATTAAGGGGAACCTTTCCATGATCGAAGGGGAAGTTTTGGGTAATTACCGGGAGTCTGAAGCTGACTACGTATTAAAAATCCGTACTTCTGTTGTCGCTAAAGTTGATGAAAATGAGAACCTTGCATCACTTGGCGAGGAATTATTCTTTACTCCTAATTTTATCCTTGATGAAAATGGCAAGATAAACTCCGATGTGAGGAACGAACGGCTGAAGCAGCTGAGTAAAGCTAAAAAAGGTCAGACCGTGAGAATACACGCATTTTATGTTCTTAAAAAGGGCTGGTATATAAAAGATTATTTAATAAAATCAGGAGACTAAAATGAAATACAGATTGTTTCTTACGGCAATGGTACTCTTGCTTCCGGCGGGGTTTTTCTTTTTTTATACTGATTCATATAACAGCAGCGTAGACGCAAAAGATTTTCTTGAATGGAAAATTGAAAAAAAACGCAGCGGAGTTCAGAAAGCCAAGGCCGGATATCCGGATAAGGCAATGGAGTGGTATATACAGTCCAGAGCATATCCCGGCACAAGTATTCCGGAAAACTGGCGGACCGAAGCGTTACAGCATATTAAGGATAATAACCTTTCCTCATCTTTTTCTGAATTGCAGGCGGAACTGAACTGGACTCAGTTAGGTCCCGGCAACATCGGCGGAAGAGTGCGAAGCATAGTGATAAATCCTTCAAATACCTCTATTATGTATATCGGGTCTGTTTCCGGCGGTGTTTGGAAAACAACTAACGGCGGAACCAGCTGGGCACCATGCAAAGATGATATGGATAACCTGGCAGTTTGTTCCATGGTTATGGACCCAAATGACCCTAATATTATATATGCAGGAACAGGAGAAGGTTTTTTTAACTTAGATGCAGTCCGCGGGGCAGGTATCTTTAAAACTACTGATGCCGGTGCTACCTGGCAGCAGCTTTCAGCCACACAGAACAGTACCTACTACTATGTGAACGATTTGATTTTTGACAATAACACCAATACATTGTATGCTGCCACCAGAAAAGGTTTATTTAAGTCCACAAATGGCGGAACCTCTTTTTCCGGTGTTATAACTTCAGGTACCTCTGATATACACTGCACAGATTTGGAAATCGTTCAGGGTAATCCTTCAAGAATCTATGCTGCCATTGGTCTGTTTGGTACAGGCCAGATATGGATGTCTTCCAACGGGGGCACAAGTTTCAGCAATGTCTATTCAAGTTCAGGTATGGGCCGGGTAGAAATTGGAGTTTCACAGGCATCATCCAATACTGCATATGCTTCTTTCTTAGACCTGAGCACCAATCAGTGCGGCTTAATGGTAAAAACCACTAATGGCGGTACTTCATGGACAAGCATTACTATTCCGGGACCGGCATATTCAGGACCGGCAACATATACCTCGGGACAGGCATGGTATAATAATATTGTGACGGTTGATCCCTCCAATGCAAATATTGTCTATGCAGGCGGTTTGGACTTTTGGAAATCCACTAACGGAGGCAGCAGCTGGACCCAGAAAACAAACTGGTACAGTGAGTCCGGTGCACCGCCTTATGTTCACGCAGATCATCATGCAACAGTTTTTCTGCCGGGCAGCAGCTCGACAATTTTTCTTGGTACGGATGGCGGTATATAT
>CAYYJL010000111.1:0-7719 GCA_964472245.1 uncultured Ignavibacteriaceae bacterium
GTAACGCAAGAAATGATTCTAAAGAATTATCTGACTCTGCAGTATTAACCAGCAATTCAAGACCATTATCAAGTTCATCCTGAGTATGCCCTGTAAATGCCATACCGTGTTTTCTCCTTTTAAGTACTTTTTTAATTCGCATTAGAAAAATAAGAAAAAAAAACGCAATTCGAATACCAAAAAAATAAGGGGGAAATATTAATTCCCTTTGATTTGCCGCACACGATTTGTATTAAAAATATTCCCAAAATCTCCAAATTATTTAATTACCGGCAAAGGATTTACAGAGGTGTATCTATACAGGAAAAAATCAGGAAACCGCAAAGGTAATGATAACCTGAGTACCTGACCCGTACTCGGAAGTTAAGGAAATTTTCCCCTTATGAGCAGTAACAATCAGTTTGACATAACTGAGCCCAAGGCCGAATCCTTTTACATCGTGAACATTGCCGGATGATACGCGGTAGTATTTATCAAATACATGATTTATATCTTTTTCCGGAATGCCCATGCCATTGTCGGAAAACTTCACGACAATTTCATTGCCAAAATTAAAGGTGGATATGGTAATTGCCGGATTGCCGCGGGAATACTTGAGTGAGTTATCCATCAGATTATGTATAATGTTGGTTATATGAACCTTATCGCCGGATATAATATCAGAGCCCGCCTTTAGGTCCAGGGTAACTGTTCCGCCGGCTTCATCGGTGCGTACCTTAAAGTTTGCAGCGGCTTCACTGATAAGTTGATTGAGCGGAAGCGGTGTAAGTTCCATATTGGCATTACCCCCCTCAATTACCGCCATCTGCAGAATTTTATCCACCTGCCCCTTCATGCGGGTGTTTTCATCCGCGATGATGTTTCTGTAACGGCTGAATCTGGAGGCATCGGCAGCCACTTCCTGTTTGCCGATGGCTTCGGCAGCAAGGGAAATAGTGGAAATGGGAGTTTTGAATTCATGGGTCATATTATTGATGAAGTCCACCAGATGAGCAGATATACGCTTCTGTTTTTTAATAACGGAAAGGATGTATATGAACGCAACCGCCAGGATCCCGAGAAACAGCAGGGAAAAAAGCATAAGCGGGGCAACCTGCCGGATGACAAAAAAATCCTGATCCGGGAAATAGATGATAAGATTTTTGGGAGATGAGAGTATATCCGCCGGAAAAAGCGCTGCCTTCAAAGGTGAAGCCGCAAGTGACCCTGCCAGGGAAGAATCCCGCACAAGCAGAAGGGAATCCGGATTGCCGGCAGAGACTCCGAATATATATTCTAATTCTATGTTTTTTTGCAGCAGTTCTGCACGGATGAGGGAATCGAGGGTATCTCTGTTGATACGCTGCTCTATGGGGAGATCCTCTGCGATAAAGAGCTGATCAAAAACATCGGTAATAATCTGCTTTTTTTTGGTAGAATCAATTGATTCGAAGTAGAAGCGGTGGGTTCCGCCGGAGTTGGTATATACCTTGGCTTCAGCGCCGGGTGTTACAGAAAAGGAGTATGAAGTGCTTTTGCCGCCGCTATCAGTGGTTCCGGAAAAACTAAAGCCGGAGGAAGTTTGTATATCCGTTACATAGGAAGTATCGGAAGTTGAATGATAAAACTCGTACGATTTGCCTTTTGTAAGGGAATCCGGGTGCAGTTTAATGTTGGGAGATACAGCAACCACCTGAACCGAGTTTTTTACCGCTGCCGGTTTGCCGGTTTTAATCTTGGTGACATTCTTTTGCAGATTGCCTGGAACCGGGGGGAGATAGGTTGAATCGGTGGTTACTAAGGTGATTTTTCTGACTGCTTCATCAACTTCAATTTTGCGGGAAACATTTTCCAGCGCATTAACCACAGAGCGGTTGAACTCCTGCTGCTTTTGATCATACGTATCTATAAGCAGGAAAACCTGTACGATTATCAATCCGATCAGAGCCGCGGATATGATACCCGTTATAATTGCTGTGTTCTTTTGTTTACCGTTCATCAAAAATTATTTGTCTGCAATTCAAATGTACGCACAAAAGAGAGACTGATAAACCAATTTAACATTTATTAACAATTGATAAGGTTTTTTAACTATTCCTTACGGAGCGGGTGCCATAGTTTTGTTTGTAGAAAAACATTATAAAAAGGAGACCCGATGAAAGCTTTAAAATTATGTTCCATGGTATTGATTGCGTTTGCCGTTGTATTGCAGGCGCAAATGAGGGTGGAGATAAAAGGGGATGATGTATTTAATCTGCCGGAAGTAGGCGCGGTGATTGTTGAGCAAGAAGGACAGCTTTCCGTTGCAGCCGTACTGCCGGATGATATGAAAATGGCTGAGTATAAAAATGTGGATTTACGCAAGGATGACGCAGTTATTATGGTTAACGGGGTTAAACTTACTTCCTGCGAACAGCTGCGTAATATATATAAGGATACAAAATCGGGTGAAGTGATAAAGTTCGGCGTAAAGAGAGACGGCAAACCGATGCTGGTATCATTAAAGAAAGCAGACCCTGCCAAGCTCCCTAAAATGAATATTGTAACGAAAGGAGATTGGGAAGGCGGCAATGAGGATTTAGAAGCGCTCGCAGAACTTGGTGTCATAGTGGCTGAAAAGGAGGGGAAAATGGTTGTGCACTCAATTTTTCAAACGCCGGATGGAGAGGGTTCTAAAGATATTCTTGAAAAGGGAGATGTGCTGCTGAGCATTAACGGTAAAAAAGTAAAGAATGCGGATGAGGCAAGGGGAATATTATCCAAAGTGAGTAAGGGAGAAATCATAACGGCAGGTATCAGCAGAAGCGGCAAACAAGTTGAAGTGAAGGTCCCGAAACTTGAAATGAAAACAAGAATGATGCTGAGCAAATGAGCCGTTTACACTTGAACCGCTTTTCTACGCTGTTGCTTTTTGCATTAGTTTTTATTGGTGCGGAGTTATCAGCACAAAATCCATACTTTAATCAGAGGGATGATAAATATACACTGCTTGGGCTTAAGCGTGCCAAGCAGGCGTATGAATATGCAAAAAATGAATACGACCGTGCAAAGGAATTATTTTCCAAGCAGCTGATATCACAGGTGGAATATGAGCGCATATATAACGTCTATACTGATGCAGAGGTGAATTATCAGCAATCCCTGCTGGCAGTGATATTTGAGTCTAAGTACGTTACCATAGACCGTGCGCTCAAGTACCGGACAAAGGACGGGAAGAACAAGGTACGGCTGCGGGTGATGAATGCATCATCCGGTGGAGAAGAACTGCGGAAGCTGATAAATCTGGATGACGGAATTTTCCGGTCCCTTCAGCCGGAGATAATCCCGAATATATATATATCCCTTGCCAATGATCAGAATGCCATTATCAGCGAGCCGTATGAGGTAAAGATACATGAGCTCCATGCGGGCAAACCAAAGGAAGTGGATTTTGTTTTGTTGCAGGATGTGGATGCGGTGACGGTCAATATGATTTATGACAACGGAAGTTCCCGCAGCATGAAGATATACCTGCAGAAGGATGCATCGCAGAACAGTGTGCTGGTACAGTCCCAGCAGTTTTCTCAGGAAGTTGAACTGGGCAAAACAGCATCGTTTGACTTAAAACTGGAACTGTACAGCAATGTGGAAAATACCTTTAACCTGGAAGTGGTGAATCTGCCGAAAGAAATCAACCGGTACTTTAAGGACCCGCTTTCCCAGGCGCGATTAAGCAGATTTAAGTTTACCGAGAACGTGAATACACGCGGTGCTGCATTGGATGTATCGCTGCCGGACAGATTAACCGGCAGTCTGGTAATGGATAAGGTGATTACATTTTACGTGCTGGTTATGCCATCGGGAACTGAACGGAAAGAGTTTGCCGACCCGGATAAGGTATGGAGTGAAGAAGAGATTCACGCATTGGGAGCAGGATATGTAAAACTGCAGCTTTTACCGAGAGGCAAAGGGAAGCTGGTTATTAATGCACAGCAGTTGTTTATTCCCGCTGCACAGGGGGAGACTGTTTCCGTTTCATTTGATATAGTGAATGACGGAACCCGGCGGCTTGACAACGTTGAAATTAAAACAGATATACCGCTCAACTGGCGCAGGAACGAAGCACGGGTGTTGGTGGAATCCTTAGAGCCGGGAGAAGAAAAACGGCTGACAGTCACTTTTCATCAGCCGGAGGATATATCACCGGGCCGGTACGAACTGCGGATGAAGTCATCGGCATTGTCGGATAATCAGCCGGTGGTTGGGGAGGATAAAATTGTAACAGTGGAAGTATCCGCGGGTACGAATCTGCCGGGAATGGTGCTGCTGATACTCGCAGTGCTTGGCATCATAGGAGGAATTGTGTTTTACGGAATTAAATTATCAAAAAAATAAAAGGAAACAGTATGGATAACGCAGCAGCGGAAAAAACTGCAATGCTTCAGGCGGCAGATTTAACAAAACAATACAGTGACGGAACACTCGCCTTGAACAAACTGAATTTCAGTATATATCCCGGACAGATATATGCAATGCTCGGAGGAAACGGAGCAGGAAAAACAACGACGATAAACCTGTTCCTGAACTTTATTGAGCCGACATCGGGCGAGGCGCTGGTAGCCGGGATTGCCTCGCATAAAGAGCCGCTGAAGGCAAAACGGTATCTTGCGTATGTATCGGAAAGAGTATCACTCTACACTAATTTTAATGCCTTCCAGAATCTTGATTATTTCTGCAAACTCGGCGGCAAGACAGAATACACTGCAAAGGAGTATGAAGAAGTACTGCTAAAAGTGGGTCTGCAAAAAGATGCACATGAAAGAAAGCTGAAGGGATATTCCAAGGGAATGCTGCAAAAGTGCGGATTGGCAATTGCCATACTGAAGGATACGCCTGCGATTCTGCTTGATGAGCCGACTTCCGGGTTAGACCCCAAATCCGGATTTGAATTTAACCGTCTTTTGATGGAACTGAAAGAGGCGGGCAAGGCGATTCTGATGTCCACGCACGATATATTCCGCGCCAAGGAAATTGCCGATACGGTCGGTATTATGAAAAGCGGCAACCTGGTCATGCAGCAGAGTGCGGATGAGCTGAAAGATGTTAATCTGGAAGAAATATATCTCCACTACATGTCCGGCGGGGATGACGGGGAAAGGGCAGCGTAAACATGTTAAAATACTTAATTGAGAAGGAAATACGGGATAATATATATTCCTCCCGGTTTATGCTTTCATTTGCCATTTGTTCCATACTGATACTGCTGGCATTTACTGCCGGTGCGGGGAATTACTCACAGATGATGCGGCAGTATGAGGCATCCAAGGCGGAAAACCTGCGCAAGCTGGAGGGGATGACGGACTGGCTGTCGGTGAGGTCGTACGATATATATCTGCCGCCGTCACCACTGGCTTCATTATTTTCCGGTGTGTCGAATGACATCGGGCGGACTATCACCGTGCAAGGCAGGGGTGAGGTAATTACCAAGGATAGTGTATTCGGGGAAAATCCGCTGCTGGCAATTTTCCGCTTTCTGGATCTGGGACTGGTGTTTACCGTGCTGCTTACCTTGTTTGCCATATTGTTTGCATACGATGCAGTTAACGGCGAAAAAGAGAAAGGAACGCTGCGGCTGATTTTTTCTCAGCCGGTGCCTAAAGGAACATTTATTCTTGCAAAAATTGCAGGAGCAGTGTGTACTTTTTTGATTCCACTGCTGGTGCCTATCCTGCTTGGGATTGTGGTTTTTTCTGCCGCCGGTATTACCCTGATGGGGGATGAATGGCTACGGCTTGGCTTTATTCTGCTGCTGGGATTTGTCCTCCTTGCTGCATTTATAACCATGAGCGTTATGGTTTCTTCCCTGACAGAAAAGAGCAATATATCCTTTTTGGTGCTGCTGGGATTGTGGACTGTGCTGGTATTGATACTGCCCGGCACATCCGGACCGATAGCTGATCTGTTTGTTAAGGTGCCGAATATTGATGAGATAAACTCACAACGCTCCCGCCTGATGAGCCAGCTCTGGAATGAAGACAGGCAGAAAATGTCTGACTTTAAGCCGAGCAATATCAAGGATATGCAGCTGGTGATGAAGGAGTTTAACAATTTTATGAATGAGCTGTCGCAAAACAGAGATAAAAGAGTAAGCGAGCTGACGGACCGGCTGCATGAAGAACGGAAAAACAGGCAGGATATACGGAACGGAATCGCCTTTACGCTGGCACGTCTGAGTCCGGCTGCATTGTTTTCACTTGCCGCTGCAGATATTGCAAACTCCTCAGAAAATCTGAAATCATCCTTTGTTGAACAGGGAAAAGAATATCAAAATCTTTACAGCGCATTTATGAAGGAGAAAACCGGAATCCTGACAGGCGGATTTGCATTTGTTATACGGACCACTGATAATGATACCAAACCGGAGCCGATTAATCCGAGGGAAATTCCGGAATTTAAGTACCGGGATATATCTGCCGGAGAAGCGGTGTATTCCGGATTGCAGGATTCTGTTCTGCTGCTGCTGTTTGCGGGGATTTTCCTTGCCGCAGGTTACAGGTCATTTCTAAAATTTGATGTGAGATAGGAGTATATATGTTTGGTGAAATAGTGCGGCATGAATTAAAAAACATTTTATTTAATCCCAAGTTTTTTACCGTCTTTGTGATTTGCTCTGTGCTGATACTGATGAGTATATCGCTCGGTATTTACCGGTATAAGGATTATAAGGCACAGTATGAAACAGCGGTAAAACTTGTGCAGGCGGAACAGAGTGAAGCCAAAAACTGGAACAATGTGCCAAACCGTGTATATGTGGAGCCGAATCCTCTGCAGATATTTGTTGCAGGGGTTGCGTATGATATCGGTAGATACTCTCCGATATCGCAGTTTCAGAGTGTGCGGCTTTCGCAGAGTTATTACAGTGTTGACCCTGCGTATGCTCTGTTCCGTACACCGGATTTTATATTTATTGTGACAGTGGTGCTTTCCTTATTTGCATTTCTGTTTACGTATGACTCCGTAAACGGCGAATATGAACGCGGAACTATGCAGCTGGTATTTGCCAATGCTCTTCCGCGCAAGATATATTTGTTCGGTAAAATTGCAGGAACATGGCTAGGACTGACTGCCGCGGTTTCCGTGCCTGTGCTGCTGGGACTGCTTATTGTTTTTATCTCCGGCATTTACTTTACCGGTGAGCAGCTCGGGGCACTTGCTCTGATGGGGCTTGCGGGACTGTTGTATTTTACCCTGTTCATCGTTCTTGGCGTATATATATCAGTATTGATTAAAAGGTCATCCATTTCATTTTTAGCTTCTATTGTTGTCTGGATACTGCTGGTATTTATCATGCCTGTTGCAGGAACGGCTATAGCCAATAAACTGATTGAGGTTCCCACTGCTGCTGAAATTGAAGCCAAAAGAGCAGCGTTTGAAAAAAATGCATGGGATAACCACGGTGTGTATCTTGAAAACAAATACAAGGAACGTTGGGCCGGATGGGAAGGAAAATCCGCTGAGGAAAGACAGGCATATGAAGATGCAAACCTCTGGCAATGGATAGAAGAAGATGATGCGGCGCGGTCACAACTGACTGAAGGTATTACCCGTTTCACCAATAAACTGCAGGAAGAATCCGGTAATAAAAGAAAAGAGATGGAAGCGTTGGGATATACACTGAGCCGCTTTTCACCCGCGTCCGCTTTCCAACTGGCTGTGCTTCACCTTGCGGGAACTGACCCCGGGCTGAAAGACCGCTATGAA
>CAYYJL010000112.1:0-7693 GCA_964472245.1 uncultured Ignavibacteriaceae bacterium
TTGCCGTTTAATGCCTCATTAGAATTCCGGCAGACGTTTTCTGAAACTGAAGGAATGGTAATCCCGGCAGGAATGCATATCCGCTCAATTGTACCGGTGGATATATACTGGATATTTGATGCAAGGATAGATGTTTCCATTTACACGGTTGCGTATGATTATGCAATCAATATCCCTCTTGATAATGAACTGTTTGAGCAAAGAAGAGTTGAGATAGATAAAGGAGCCGATAGCTTTGATGCGGCATATTGGGACGATAACGCTGTCATGCCGCTGAGAGAGGAGGAAAAATTTGCCTATGAGGAGATACGGAGGATAAGAGAAAATCCGGATTCAGTTCTGCAGGCAACGTTTATAGACCGGTATATAGGGCCGCTCACCAGGCAGATTGCAAAATTGGACAGGCCTCCCTTTACAGGATTTGATGATTTCTTCCGTTTTAACAGAGTGCAGGGGGTGTATTTGGGAGGAGGATACAGGTTTTTTGAAGGGGAGGATATATCAACTGTTGTTAAAGCCGGGTATTCTTTGGCTGATAAAAAAACACAGGGAGAATTACAAGTGAATTACCGGTTTGATGAATTTGGCAAAGTGGTTTTTTCTGCCGGTATATATAACCGGCTCAATAGAAGGGATAATCCTTATTTTTTAAGCGAGCGTACTATAACCCTGTTGTCGCTTTTATCCAAAAGTGATTACGGCGATTATTATTACAGTTCCGGATTTAATGGCGAGTTTACTTTAAGCACCGGTCAGCTCCGGTTTATTAAACGGGATTTATTTGAGAGACCGTACCTTTTGCGGATTGGATACCGGGATGAAACTCATCTGCCTGCAGAGGTTTCAACAAACTTTTCGGTATTTGGACGGAAGAAGACCTATAGACCGAATCCTCCTGCCCACTCCGGACGGCTCCGTGCCATATATACACAGCTCAACCTGAATTATTCACCTTCCCGCAGAATCGGGAATCTGGGTTTGAGTCTTGAAGCAGAATTTACGGGACCGAAAATATTGAAGAGCGATTTTAACTATTCGCAATACAAAACAGCTTTTTATCTCCGTACAACAACGCTGCCATTATGGACATTGGATATTAATGTTACAGGAGGATATGCCTCCGGAAATTTACCTGCGCAAAGGTACCATAGTTTTGAGTCCTCCACCGGAGGATTTGCCACAGCAGGTGCATTCAGGGGGTTGAAAGAAAAAGAGTACTACGGAGACCGCTTTGCCACAGTATCTATGGAACATAATTTTGGCGAACTGATACCCGGCTTAATCCGGATTCCGGATATCGCCTCCTTTGGAGTGGAAGTGATTGCTTACGGCGGTGCGGGATGGAGTGATTTCCGCGATGTAAATACCGTTCAGATGGACTATCCGTATATACAAGCCACGTCACAAACTGCCGACCGTATATATTACGAAGCCGGCATCGGATTTAACCGGCTGTTTTTATTCTTCAGGTTTGATGTTTCCGCACGTCTTTCCCAGGTGAGCGGGCCGGCATACTCCCTCACATTTTCCACAGCAACCAATTAAAATATGCTGTTTTAGGCCGTTTTTAGAGTATTTTAACATTTTGGTGGGGTTGACTTTCTTGTTTTCTATGCTTACCTTAATTAATTGAGCGAAGTTCCCTTATCGTTCTTTTTCTGAACGAATATACGTGTGTATATATGGCATTCCGGGTCAGCGGGTGCGGCAGATACAGGTGAATTTTCAGAAGAGCTGGTGAGTGTATATATTGAGCAGTCTGGAACAGTATTTCTATACCTGCCGCGGATGTAGGCACGCCGGGAGAATTAAAACGATTTTTTTTAACGAACAGAAGGAGATGCAATGGGTCAGCAGCAGTTGCTCTTAATGGTTCTCGGGGTAGTGTTGGTGGGTATCAGCATTGTTGTTGGTATCAATATGTTTAAAAGCAGCATGGTGGAAGCCAACCGGGATGCTGTGTTATCAGATTTAACGCATCTGGCAAATCTTGCGTTACAGTATTATAACAAACCAACCAATCTTGGCGGTGGCGGAAAATCCTTCCGCGGATTTACTATTCCCCAGGGCTTATTAACCAATGATAATGGCACCTATAGAATCAGCCGTGCCGGTAATAGAAACCAAATCCGATTTCAGGGAGATGGTACCGAAAAAGGTAACAATAACCGGACAGCAATCCGTCACAGGGTCATTGTACGTGCTGATGGATTAACATACCGCAAGATAAATTAAACGATACGCAAATAATATATCTCCGGAATTAAGAACTTAAAGCAGCTTTGTAACTTTACCCGCAATATCTGAATGCGTGATAAATTAGTTTTGTTTTTCAAAAGTATGTTTCTAAATTTGCGTGAAACTTTTGCAAAAGGTGATGGGTGTATTCAGGCAACGGGCAAAAGTACCTAACCGGCAGTCAGAGGAGCAGAAACTGTTTTGATGTATGGCGGGCTAAAAAGACCGGAAATTTTTGGTCTGAAAATTGTAAGCATTAGTGAAAGTTCTCTAAATCTAATAACCTTAACTAACTAACAAAAAGGAAAAACCATGGGTCAACAACAGTTGCTCTTAATCGTTCTCGGCGTTATCATCGTTGGTATCTCTATCGTAGTAGGTATTAACTTATTCCAGTCCAGCGCTATTCAGGCAAACAGAGATGCAGTTATTGCAGATCTTAACAACCTTGCTCAGATGGCTATGCAGTACTACAAAAAACCGACTAACCTCGGCGGCGGCGGAAACTCCTTCGTTGGCTTTGCAATGCCTACAGGATTGGCTTCAAACGCTAATGGTACCTATACAATCAAAACAGCCGGTACAGCTACAACAATCGTATTCCAGGGTGTTGGTACAGAAAAAGGTGATAACGGAACCAGCGGTGTAACACACACAGCAACCGTTACAGCTACAAACATTGCCATTGCTAAAACCAACTAACATATCTTTGAATGTGTTGGCATAAACCGGTTTTATAAGGCAGGTTTATAAATGGTATTTGAAGGCCGGATACTTTTCTTGTAAGAGTATTCCGGCTTTTTTTTATTCAACTTGACCGAGATTTTACCAATTTTACCTGTCAAAATGACAGGTAAAAATTACCGATTCTTTACTTTCTTCTTAAAAATTCTATCGGGGTTCCTGAAAAGCTTTGTTTTTATTGTGCAGTAAACCTGCAGGGATAAAAAAATGTGGCATGATTTTGCTATTAAATATGTGTCGAGAAAAACCGGAAAAACCCGGAATTTCACAAACAAAGCATTTTCCGGCGATTGTCCCCCGGTTGTGTGAAAACAAATTTCAGAAAAGGATTCTATGGGACAGCAGCAGCTCTTATTAATTGTGTTAGGTGTGATCGTCGTAGGTATTTCCATTGTGGCTGGAATCAGTTTATTCCAGAATTCTGCAATAGAAGCGAACCGAAATGCGATCATAGAAGATTTGCACATCCTTGGGTCAAATGCGCAGGCATACTACAGAAGACCGGCAAATTTTGGCGGCGGCGGCAATTCATTTGTGAATTATTCGCTCCCATCAGGGTTTACGTCAAATGCTAACGGGACATACAGCATAAAAACTGCAGGAACCGCAACGCAGATTGTCTTTCAGGGTGTTGGTACGGAAAAAGGTGATAACGGAACCAGCGGTGTTACTCACACGGCAACAGTTACCGCCAATACCGTAGCAGTAGCAAAAGTAAATTAAGATTTCATTATAAATAACCGGTTTCCCGGTGCTGAGGCACCGAAGGAAATCACAAATATCTCGCTCAAATAAAATAAAGGAAAAACCATGGGTCAACAACAGTTGCTCTTAATCGTTCTCGGCGTTATCATCGTTGGTATCTCTATCGTAGTAGGTATTAACTTATTCCAGTCCAGCGCTATTCAGGCAAACAGAGATGCAGTTATTGCAGATCTTAACAACCTTGCTCAGATGGCTATGCAGTACTACAAAAAACCGACTAACCTCGGCGGCGGCGGAAACTCCTTCGTTGGCTTTGCAATGCCTACAGGATTGGCTTCAAACGCTAATGGTACCTATACAATCAAAACAGCCGGTACAGCTACAACAATCGTATTCCAGGGTGTTGGTACAGAAAAAGGTGATAACGGAACCAGCGGTGTAACACACACAGCAACCGTTACAGCTACAAACATTGCCATTGCTAAAACTAACTAATTAGCAAACCCGGAATGGTCCGTTCGGAAGGATAAAAAAATATCCGCCCCCGGCCGGAATAAGATGATTCCACAAGCCGGTTTTCAGAGATGGAGACCGGCTTTTTTGTGTCCGGTGGTTCCGGGGAGCAAACCGCTTAAACCCTTATAAAATGGGAAGAATCGTGCCCTCTTTTAAAGTAATTCTTCACTCTTAGCCAATAATTTTTTATATTTAGAGGTTAAGGTAAAAATCAGGTTTATAGAAAATGGTTGAGTGTAGATTTGTAGCTGAAAATCCCTCCGGCAAGGTGATTTCAGGAAGTCTGACCGCGGATAATTATGGTCAGGCCAAGAAAAGAATCCAGGCAGTTGCGGAAAAAAATCAGCTGACAATAAAGTCAATTGAAAAAAAATCTACCTGGATGTACACCGCAAAAAAGGGAAATGAAAAACCTATCAAAGGGGAACAAAAAGCGTTTAACAAACAGGAAGTTATTGACGCCTTAACGCGGCTTGGTTATGATTCCATAAACGTCAATAAAAAGCTGCTTGATATAAATCCCGCACCACCGGTTCAGGAAATCGTAACGTTTGTAAAAATCAGTTCAGAGCTGATGGAGCAGAAGCTTCCGTTTGGTGAAATCATGAATCTTTTGATTAATGATACACAAAACAAAACACTGCGGGAAACCTTAAAAGAGATTAACAACGAATTAAAAAAGGGGGGAGACAGCCAGGTGGTATTTACAAGGTATCAGTCTGTATTCGGAAAATTTACCTCATATATGCTCGGCCTTGCTTCCAAAAGCGGAAACATGACGGAGATATACCGTGCAACCGCAAAGTTTTTGGAACGGCAGCAGGAGTTTAAGAAAAGTTTAAAAAGCGCACTCATCTCTCCATTCGTTACCATTTTTGTTTTGTTTCTTGCGGTGCTGTACTACGTCGGGTATATATTCCCTGAAACAGCAAACTTGTTTAAGAACTTTGGGATGAAACTTCCGCCGCTTACAGCTGCAACACTGGATATATCAGATTTTCTGAAAGCGAATATCTGGCTGATACTCGGTTCCATAATAGTCCCTGTTTTGATATTTCTCCGTTTCGCCAAAACAAATAAAGGTAAGTTTTTGGTGGATAAGTATATGCTGAAGCTGCCGCTTATCGGATCCCTGATACATAAGACAGTGATAGAAGTTTTTTGCCGCGTGTTTTACACACTCTACTCAGGATCCGCGGAAAGTATTGAGCCGATTCGTATTGCCGCTGAGGCATCAGGCAATGCTTATTTTGAACATCAGGTGAAAAACGTAGCAATTCCGCTGATGATTAAAAAGGGTATCGGTATTACGGAAGCTTTTGAACAATCACATGTATTCACGGAAACAGCGTTATCCAGATTCCACAGCGGTGAAGAAACAGGAACACTGAAGAACACAGCGCTGCAGCTTGCAAATTATTATGAAAGTGAAACAGTATTCAGATTAAAAAATATCATTGAACTTATTCAGGTAATTATTGCGATGATTATCATGATTGTTATGATTGGTTTAACGCTGGTATCTGCAGAGACCGCAACTATTAAGCCGGACCCAACCAACATGCAGTCTTCCTTGATGTATATAAAGGAAATGTTTGTATGTTAGAGACCAATCTGGAGTTCACCGATAAAATCGGGTATTTGCTTTTTAAGAAGGGTATCATAAAAAGCGATACGCTGGAAAAAGCCCTTCATGCAAAAAATGAAGATAAGACGAAGCAGAAACGGAATCTTGCACAGATACTTGTACAGGATTTCAACTATGATCATGATACTATCTTTAACGAAGTTGCAATGCTGTATGCTTTCCGCGAAATGGATGTTACAGCAGAAACCATTACCCCCGAAGCATCGGAGAGAATAAAAAAGTTTGTGAACAACGGCGGCGATGGGATGAAGCAGCTGATTCTGGAAAATCACTTACTCCCCTATAAGTATGACGATAAACAGCGGGATAAATTGCTGATAGCCGCAACAGACCCGACCGACCGCTCCATACCCAAAATTGCATTCGGCTTAAATGCAAAAAAATATGAAGTCATATATATCCGGAAAAAAGAGTATGACCGGCTTGTGGAAAAACTCTTCCCACCGGAAAACGAATTCCTTAAGCAACTGGAGTCCACGCCGACGGAATTTTCCGTTGAAGCAGAGACTGAAAAAGATGTCAGCGAAGATGAACTTGAAAATGAAATCAATAAAAGTGCTCTGGTAAATCTTGTTGAGGCAGCTCTGGTGGAAGGCACACGGCGCGGTATATCCGATATTCACTTTGTGCCCCGCTCTGCCAAGAGGACGGACATTATGTTCCGTGTGGATGGTTTGTTACAGATTTGGCATTCGCAGGAAAATACATCACCCGAAGCGGTAATTGCGGTTGTAAAGGACCGTTCCAGAGGTATGGATCGTTTTGAACGGGAGCGTTCTCAGGACGGATTTATACAGAGAGAGATAGACGGTCACATTATCAGATTCAGAGTCTCTGATATGCCGATGGTGGGTACGGAACTTAAGAATAAATTTGAATCGATAGTTATAAGAATTTTGGATGACCGCAAGGTTATTAAGGACCTTAGTAAACTCGGATTAACGGGCTACTCTAAAACAGCATTTGAAAAAGCAATTAATCAGCCGCAGGGAATGGTAATTCTAACCGGTCCTACCGGCTCAGGTAAAAGTACCACGTTGATTGCAGCGTTGTATCAGGTGATTGATTCCACTGTTAATGTTTTGACGGTTGAAGATCCCGTGGAGTATGTTATTGAAGGTGCACGCCAGCTGAAGATAGGGCCAAAGATGAATTTTGAACAGGCCATACGCGGTATATTGCGCCATGACCCTGATATAGTTCTTGTGGGTGAAATGAGAGATAAGGAAACCGCCGAAGTTGCTATTAAGCTTGCAAACACCGGTCACCTTACCTTTTCCACACTTCACACCAATGATGCGCCCAGTGCTGTTTCCCGTTTATATAAAATGGGTATTGAGCCGTTTCTTATTGCTTATGCAATTAACATCATTGTTGCCCAGCGCCTTATACGCCGTTTGTGTACATGCAAAAAACCTGCAACAGGCATTGACGAGGAGTACTTAAAAAGCATTGGAGTAAATCCTGAAGAGTATGCCGGTCTGGAACTCTTTGAAGCTGCCGGGTGTGCTAAATGCAGCAATACCGGCTACAAAGGCAGAATAGCAATACATGAAGCATTGTATTTTACCAAGGAGCTGAGACAGATTATTATTAAATCAGGCGAAGAAGTAGATGAAGAGAAAATCCGGCGGCAAGCAAAACTTGACGGGACGTATAATTTGAGAGAATCCGGTTTTGAAAAAGTAAAACAGGGTCTTACTTCTTTTGAGGAAGTTATCACTTCTACCATGGAAGAGTAAAATACAGACATATATATCGCAAATTCCGGATTAATATAATAATAGAAATACATGATAGAAGAAACTAAGCAAGCCATCAGAAAAGTAACCGACAACATTC
>CAYYJL010000113.1:0-7664 GCA_964472245.1 uncultured Ignavibacteriaceae bacterium
TTGCTGCGGGGATTGCGGCAGTGCGTAAAATTTGCCCTTATGTACGCGGCTTGGTACAAGAAAATCCCTTGCACCCTCGGGCGTACTTTTCATCAGCACCGGAGTTTCAATTTCCACAAAACTGTTGCTATCAAAATATTTACGGACAATCTGATACATTTTATGGCGGAGCAGCAGGTTGTGCTGCATATCCGGGCGGCGCAAATCCAGGTAGCGGTATTTAAGCCGCAGTTCCTCATGTGCCTCGCTGTTTTCCTTAATCTGGAACGGGGGTGTTTTTGCACTGTTCAGTACGGATACTTTATCGCCCAGCACGTCAATCTGGCCTGTGGGGATGGAAGGGTTTTCGGTTCCTTCAGGGCGCCGGCGGACGACACCTTCAAGCGAAACAACAAATTCATTTCGTAAGGATTTGGCAGCATTATGCGCCTGTTCATCTATATGGGGTTCAAAAACAACCTGTGTAATGCCGTACCGGTCTCTGATATCAATAAAGATAACGCCGCCCAGATCCCGCCAGGTATCAACCCAGCCGTTCAGTACAACCCTTGAACCGATTGCAGACTCGCGCAGCTCCCCGCATGTATGTGTTCTTCTACTAAAAAACATAGTAATCCTTAGCTCTAACTATCCGAAATTAAGTATGAATATCCCGGAAGGAATGTTGGTCAAAAATAAAATTAAAACAGACCCACAATTTACTGATAGTATGGCAGATTTTGAAATTAAATAAAAACAGCCCTAAAGAGGGGATTTGCAATGGCAGGGAGCACAATATCCGTTCGGTAATCGCTTTTATTCTCCATTATAAAATTGTAATTTGCAGGTGTAAATCAAAAAATCTGAGTGAGACAATGAACAACGAAGTTGCGGGTACCCCCAATAAGAAGTTTGAGATTCTCCTGGTGGAAGATAATATCGAAAACAAAGATGTTATCAGTTATTTTATCAAGACAATCTGCAACGTGGAAAGTGCACCCGATGGCCCGACATCTATAGAAATGTGCAAGAAGAAGCAGTATGACTGTCTGTTGATGGATATAAATCTGGGATTGGGAATGAACGGTATGGAAGCAACACGTCAAATCAGACGGCTCCCGGGTTATGATAAAATTCCTATTATTGCTGTTACGGCTTATGCCATGGTTGGTGATAAAGAGGTATTTATTGAAGCCGGCTGTACTCACTATATTTCCAAGCCATTTACCAAACAGGAAATTTTATCCCTTCTCAAAACAATTTTTGAGGAAGAGCAGGCAGAATCGAACTGATCTGTCACCCTGACGGATTAATAAATCTGCAAGATTGATATAAACAAAAAACCCGGATCCGCTCCGGGTTTTTTGTTTATGGGGCTATTTCATCTGATATATATTATCAGCGGGGAATGTATCAGGTATGAGCTCGGTAAGCAGCTCAATCTTGGTGATGCCTTCTGCTTTTTCAATTTTTACCTCACAGTTTTTCAGGTCTGATTTCCAGACTGCCGGAGTTTTATGCACTACATGCTGATTACCTGCAGCATCAGTCAGGCGGATGGAAAGGGGCACAGGCATTGCTCCAGCATTGTGTATCTTTATCAGCAGTCCGGAACCGGTTTGTTCCGCAGATTGCACGGAAACATCCGGATATACATTATCAAACATCCATGGCTGTATATACCATGCAAGATCCTGCCCGCTCTGATTCGCAAAAAAGTTGAGGAAATCATATCCGGTCGGGTGTTTATATGACCAGGCAGCAACAAATTTTTTCAGTGTACTGTTAAATGCATCATGACCCATGGTTTCACGCAGATAATCCAGGAAGAATGCACTCCGTATATAACTTGCAAACTGCTGGCTGAATCCGCTGAGCATCATGGTGGGCACCATAGGCGGCACTTCCATTTCAGCTCCGGCAAAACCGCTGACTGTGCCGCGGTATAATTTGCGCAGATTCAATGTGCTGTCCAAACGGGTTTGTATATCAAACGAACTCATCACTGCCCAGCCCTCATCCATCCATGCGTATTTCCGTTCATTGGTGCCGAGTAAAAATGGCATATACATGTGAGCAAGTTCGTGAACAGTTACCCACACAGTCATTCTATACCCTTCATAGGAGGGATCATTAACAATCATCGGCCACTCCATTCCTCCGCCGTAATCATCGCGCCCGTTAAATACGGTTACTTTTTTATGCGGGAAAGGCACACCGGGAAATTCAGAGCCGAAGTATTCAACTGTTTTTACGGCAATATCCCAAACCGGTTCGTAATCATCGGATTCCTCACGGTAAACAGCATTCACAAAGACAGGTTTGTTATCCGGTTGTTTTGCAAGGCCCGCCTCCCATCGGAAGATAGGTCCGGTCCCAAAAGCAAAATCAGGAATTGAAGATGCGGAAAATTTCCATGTGTTGGTTTTGGATGCATTGTTGTATATACCGCCCTGCTTGATTTCCTCTTTGGAAATAATCACAGTTTTATCGTATGACTTCATGGCAGTATTATAACGGTCTAAATACTTTTTCTGGAAAACCTCTGACGGGTTAAGCAAATCACCTGTTGCCCAAACACCTGCATTTGAGGGGACAGTTATTGAGACTTTAAAATCATTATGGTTGTTGTAAAACTCCTGCTCCCCGTTATAACTGAGCCGGTCCCAGCCGTCTATATCATCATACACAGCTACCTGAGGATACCAGAGTGCTATAAAATAAGCTTCGGGAGAAATTTTACCGAAGCGGATGGTGGCTGCCTGGGGGACAGTAAGATGCCAGTATATACTGATATTACCCTGTGACGCAGGGGGGATGTGAGAGCCCGCCGGCAGACGCAGATTCAGGTTCGTGCCGTTAACGGCTGCAACCCTTTCATTTGCAAGGTCAAGTTTTACACTGCCGATGGTAACAGAGTCAACAATCAATCCGTCCGTCAGCTCTTCCGGTTTTATGGCGATATTTCTTGCGGCGCCGGCTTTGTATATATTCTGATATAATCTGAATATCAGGTTCTTTAGAGTATCCGGGGAGTTATTGGTATATATAATTGAACCGCTGCCTGTGAGCATACCGTCGCCCGGATTAAAATGTACCTGTAAGTCATATGCAGATTTATTCTGCCAGTATGCCTTGCCGGGCAGTCCCGTTTCCGTACGTGTACCGTTTTTTACTGCCTTTTGAATATTTCTTGGTACGTGGCCAAACTGCTGGGCGTGCAGGGCTGTGAGGGAAAAAACTATGCACACCAGTAACCATGCTCTCTTCATTACATCCTCTCTGATTCTTCCATAAATGTATAATCCGTTTTGGTACGCCGCGGGCTGCAGTACAAAACAGATATAAGAATTAAATCAGAAAATTGTTAAAAGAGGATGAACGGGAAAATGCTTTTCAATCAGCGGAAATAAACCATGTTAAATGGCAACAGAATCCTTTTAAAAAGGATCTAAAAGTAGTTTGCTTACTCCTGTTTATGCTTAAAGATGCGGTTTTTCAAGCTGTCCAATTCCTGCTTATTGACGGAAGAACTTTTGAACATGAGCGGGGCGGAATTTTCTTTTTGGAGTGAGTCTAAAACTGAGGGTTTACCCGTTGCAGAGAATGAAGAAAGGCCGGAGTTTTCTTCTGTAATTGTATCCGGTGTTTTACCGGGAGTCTGCTTTGTCTCTGGACTCTTCTTATCTGCGGCAGCCAGCTCATCATTTGTTTTACCGGCTTCATTATCCTGTATAAAGGAATCTGCCGGAATTGTTTCATTGTTTGAAACAGCATAAACATCGGGGCGTTCTTTTATCATATCAGACCAGGGATCAGTTGAATTGGTGCCGTCATTCTGAAACAGTGCAACTGCAATAAAGAGCACGGCAAAGCCGGCAGCGGGAAAGAGTATCAGCTTAGAAAAGATTAAGGAAAAAATGTTTCCTTTTTTTTCCGGTGCAAACTTTTCACTGTTAATTCTCCGCATCAGGTCAGCTTCAAAGCCGGGTTTTGCGTTTACCTTTTTAAGTGAACGCAGACGGTCTGAAACATCCTTAAAATCGTTATCGTCATTATGTAGATTATTGTTCATGATAAAACCTATTCGTCTCGTAATTCCTGTAATAGTTCTTTTAACCGGGCTCTGCCGCGGTTGATTCTGGATTTTACTGTTCCGACGGTAAGATTAAGCATTTCGGCAATTTCCTCATAGGAAAGTTCCTGAATATCTCTGAGAACGACCGCTTCGCGATAGACTTCGTTCAGTTCCATGAGTGCTTCCTGAATCATCACATCCTTGATACCGCTGTCGGTCAGGGTATCCGGGGCGTGGCCGGAATCAGGCAAGTCCATTGTTTCATTATCCTCACCATAAGAATTTATGGAAACAATGCGGCGCCTTTTCTTTTTCAGGAGTTCCGTTTTAGCAAGATTTCCGGCAATGGTATAAACCCAGGTGGAAAACTTTGCAATGGTTTTATAAGAGTGTTTGTTCTTATAAACTTTAATAAACGTTTCCTGAACCACATCATTGGAAATTTCGTAATCTCCGACAAATCTGTAAACAAAGTTTGTCAGCGGGTTCTTGTATTTCTGCACCAGAATTTCAAACGCCCGAATGGTATCATTCTGCTGAAATTCCAGTATCAGTTCTTCGTCGGTGAGTGAGTAAAAATCTCTCTCTTTCAACTCTTGTTATACTTCCGGTTAGTTAAAAAAGTTTCAATGTGCGGAAAAGAAAATACTGCGAATCCACAGGAGGGGATTGCCTCTTTCAATCCATTTCCAAAATTACGGAAAACATGGGTTTTTTAATAGTATTAATTGCATTTCTGTCTGTTTGGCAAGGGGCTGCCTTTAAAATAAAAAACCCGGTGCTGGGGGGAACACCGGGTTACCTTTTACAAAGGTCCTTAGGCCAGGGGAGAAAACCTAAAGACAAGGCAATACAATATAACTATTTACTTTTTAAATGCAACCGCAAGCATAAAATTTTGTATTAACCGTATGATAGAAATCACTTAATTACTGTTAATTATTAAAATAAATAGTCAATAACAGTATTTCCGCATCACTCCCCGTACGGATTGGGGGACCCCATGTACCCACACCTGATGTTACATAAGCGTGCATATTATCTATCTTTTTATACCCCCAGCTTATTTCATAAATCATTGATGTGATAAGATTTGCAGGCCACATCTGCCAGTGATGCGTATGCCCGGAAAGCTGTACTGATGCACCCGCTGCGGCATTTAATCCAAGATTAAACGGCTGATGATCCAGGATAACAACGGGATATTTTTTATCAATCTCATTCATCAGCTCATTTATATTTTTACGTTTTTTATCCGTAAAGCGGGAGATGGAACTATCTTCTCTCCCTGCAATGGTTATAGAGTTGGCAATAGTTATAAAGGTATCTCTCAGCACGGTGATACCGGCATCACTCAAAAATTTATCAGCATCTTCCACACCGACAATGTATTCGTGATTCCCGTTGCAGACAAATGTTCCGTATTTTGAACGGAGATTTTTCAGCGGTGCATCAATTGAGCGGGAAAGCAGCCGGTTAATATGATCATCAACAATATCACCTGCGGCAAGAATCATGTCGGGATTGTGTGCATTAATTGCTTCAACAATTTTGCGTGCTTTTTCCTTATTGTTTACAGGGGTTAAATGAGAGTCAGCAAAAAATACGATGCGAAGGGAGTCCAGTTCACTCTCAGGAGAAGAGATATGAACGGAGAGTTTATTGGTTACAATGTTCTGTGCATTAAAGTAGCCGTAGGTGAGCGTCAGAAAAATCATAGCCAGGGAAAAATAAGAGTACTTTAACTTTGCTCGTTCATACACTCCGGGGACAGCTTTCATCTCCTTAATTTTTTTCATGCCTATTAAGCGGAGCAGTTCACCCAGAAAAACAAACAAAGCAAGATACAGCAGGAACGCGAACCAGACCGAACCGATCCATAAAAATATAGTATATACAACATTGTCAAACCCGGCAAAGATGCTCCTTGCAGAAACATAAGAAAGAGCAGCCACGATATAAACTACCGTTGCAATTTTTTTCAGCAGCGGGGAGGACTCAAAACCCTGCCTCACCCTGCGGAACATATAAATATTAATGAGTATATAGACGGAGAAAAATATCAGTAAAAACAAAAGCATTTTAGTTTAATATTAAAAAATTGATATGTCAGGAATAAACAAAGCGGAGATGAATAAAGTTCATCTCCGCGGTTGAGAAAACCAAAAACTGCACACACATGCAAATTTAACGGTTATTTTTCAGAGCGTCAAAATATTTGCGGATTAATTCCTCATAATCTTTGGAAAATCCTTCCTTGCTTAATTTATTCAGCTGCTCGCGGAATAAATCATTCCGGTCTGACGGATTAAGAAACAACTCTGAAGGGGACTGTCTCTTTACATTGGTGCCCGTGAATGCCTCGCGCTCTTTTTCATAGTCACGCTCATTGGTGGAGCGCTGAGCATCAAGCAGTTTGGAAAGGATTCTTTCCTGTTTCTGAATCAGTTCATCATCAGGATAACCGGTTTTCATGTCGGTAATCACTTCCTGCATTTTGTTCAGCAGATCATCCATGTTAGTGGTTATGCTTTTTGATTTACCCGATTCTTTGGCTTCGCGGTTTAATTGTTCCAGGGATTTTTGAATCATCTCCTGCTGCTGTGCCAGCCGCTGAAGCTGTGCCTGTTGCTGCGGAGTAAGTTGATTGCCCCCCATGCCTTCCTGAAGCTGGCGGGTAAGTTCGTTCAGTGACATCTGCTGTCCGGAAAGCTGCCCCATCTGCTGCATGAGTGACATCATACCGCCTTGCCCACCCTGCCCGGACATCATGGATTCCATGGAACCTTTCATGAGAGAGGCGGCTTCGTTGAGTGATTTCATTGCGCCATCGGCATTGTTTGCTGCCTGTGAACCGTTACGGTTTTGCAGAGCATCAATCGCCTGATTCATACTTTGTTTTGCATCGCCCAGTGCCTTGCCCATTTCCGGAGTGATGGCAAAAGTTTTTTTTGAGAGCTCAGTCATTTCTGAGAGCATTTGATCCAGACTGCGGCGGATTTTTTCCTGCTTCTGTGCAGATTCATTATGCTGGCGGTTGCCTTGCTGCAGTTCTTTTTTAAGTTCTTCTTCCTCTTTGGAGAGATCTATCATTTTATCCATCAGCTGCATCATATCCATAAAGTTCTGCATCTGTGTTTGCTGCTGCATGGAATTCTTAAAGTTCTGCAGATTTTGTTTGGTCTTTTCAAAGTTTTTTGAAAGCTGCTGCATTTTCTGCTGTGCCTGCTGACTTTTGTTCTGCTTCAAGTCCTGCTCTGCTTTTTCCGAAAGCTCAGTGTTTTCCTGCTTTTCAAATTCTTCTTTTAGCTTTTCAAACTCCTCCTGAGGCATATCGGAAAGTTCATCCATCAGCTTTTCCAGCTCTTCCATTTCCTTTTGCAATGCATCTGATTGTTTGGAAATATCCTTCTGCTTATCTGCATTTTTCTGATCTTTGCCGGCATGTTTATTGTTTTTTGTCTCATCGGCAAGATCCTGCTGCTGCTTTTCCAGAGATTCAGCACGTTTTAACAGTTCGTCTGTTTTCATTTCCGCCTGAACCCGTTTGAAAAGTTCAATAGTGCGTTCGAGTGATTTCTTAAATGTTTCCTCATCGAACTGCATT
>CAYYJL010000114.1:0-7661 GCA_964472245.1 uncultured Ignavibacteriaceae bacterium
AAATGTCTCTCAGTGAAGCCGCTGAATTTACCGTATCTGCTGCTAAACAAGGTACGTATGCAATTGACTTCCTCTACTCAAACGGCAGCGGTCCCATAAACACGGATAACAAATGTGCAATCAGGTCTTTGGATGTAAACGGAAAATTTGCCGGAAGCATTGTTATGCCTCAGCGGGGGACGGGGGACTGGTCATCCAAGGGATATACTAACAGCAGCAGAGTGACACTATCCGAGGGGAGTAATACGTTCCGTATATATTACACCGTGTACAATCAGAACATGAACGGTGCTGAGAACCGAGCACATCTTTACAGCATCCGGCTGACTTCTCTTTCTGATGAATAAAAGGCATTTTTCTTTTTGCTATCTGCCAGCATGAGGAGTAAAGATAATCTCCTTGTTCTGACTGAGCGCGGTCTTTACTGTCCCCCGGGAGATTTTTACATTGACCCCCGCAGAAGTGTTAATTACGCTGTTATTACCCACGCCCACAGCGACCATGCGGTCCCCGGCTCACGCAATTACCTTTCAACCCGGGCAACATCATTCCTGCTGAAAGCCCGCATCGGAAAAAATATAATTACCCGCGGGGTTGCTTACGGCGAAAAGGTGGCAAGAAACAGTGTGCAAATATCATTTCATCCTGCCGGACATATACCGGGGTCGGCACAAGTCCGTATTGAATACAAGGGAGAGGTTTGGGTGGTTACGGGAGATTACAAAACAGAACACGATGGTTTCACGGAAAATTTTGAGACGATTCCGTGTCATACATTCATTACCGAAACAACATTCGCCCTTCCTTTGTATCATTGGCGGCCCCAAACTGAAGTAACTGAGGAGATTAACCGCTGGTGGGAATCCAACCGCGGGGAGGGGAAGATTTCAGTTATTTATGCTTATTCATTAGGCAAGGCGCAGCGCATACTGCAAGCACTTAATCCATTAATCGGGGAGATTTATGCATCGCGGCCTGTTATTGCAATGAATGATGCCGTCGAAGAAGCGGGATATAAGCTGAACAGTTGTAAACTATTTAACCCGGCGGAAAAATTACCGGAGGGATTTCCCCTGATTATCACTCCCCAGTTTTCCGAGGAAGAGCAGGAAGCATTGCATACATCAAATATTGCCTTTGCATCTGTATCCGGATGGAATCAGATTCAAAAAAGACGCAATAAGAACACTGCTTCATTTGTTTTATCTGATCATGCAGACTGGCCGGGGCTTATTTCTGCCGTAAAATCTTCCGGAGCCGAGCGGGTATTCACCATGCACGGTTACACAAAACAGTTTGCCGGGTATCTCAGGGAATCTGGCATTGAAGCAGATGAAATATCAGCGTTGCATTTGTAGCTGTCTGTTCTTTTTTATAGTCACCGCGTATTATCATTATGACAACTTACTTAAACTTGTTTAACAAAGAGTCAATAGCAAATCATAAAAAGTTTTGAATAAAATTTTTCATGAATGCAAAAAAGTACTTGCAAAAGGGAGTGGTTTCTGGATATTTTTGAATTAGAAAATGATGATACGGGCGTGTTCATAAAATGTTGATAACTCTGTCGCGTGAAAAAATGTTTCACACACTCAAGATAACAATTTATTAACTTTGCACTGATTGAATACGAAATCACTTAATAAGATTTGCATAAGATATTGATATATAAGGATTTAGCACGCAGGCATCATTGTTGAAAAAATGTGGAAAACGTTTTAGAATTTGGAATAAGTGCTTGAAAACAGAAAGAATTTGCATTGTTCGGGAGTCCGGTTATTGTGGATAACTCAAACGATGCCATAAAAAATACAGTTACGGAACAAGAAAAAGAAGAAGCAGTTAAAGTCTGGGAAGAATGCCTGCAAATCATTAAACGCAAGGTTAATGGCAGGACGTTTACTACATGGTTCATGCCCATTGTTGCAACAGACATTAAAGCAAAAGTACTTACGCTTGAATTCCCTAATCTCTTTTTTCATGAATGGGTGGATACTCATTTTGGCGAGGAAATTCTTCTTACCTTAAAAGGTGTCTTGGGCGGAGAAGCCAGGGTTGAATATTCCGTTTCTCAAAAACAAAATGTTTTTGAAGAGGAACTTCCTCCCGTTGTGATTAAAAAGCCGCAGATTACGGCTGTTCACAGAAAGCAGCCGGATTTTAACTCCAACCTTAATCCCAAATATGAATTTGAAAATTTCATCAAAGGGGAACATAATCAGCTTGCGCGTGCAGCTGCAATGGCCATCTCCAATAATCCGGGTAAAACTTCCTTTAATCCGTTTTTTGTTTATGGCGGGGTAGGGCTCGGCAAAACGCATCTTATACAGGCAATAGGCAACAGCGTTAAAGCATCAAATCCGGCTAAGCGGATTATCTATATAACCTCCGACAAATTCACGACTGATTTTGTGGATGCAATTCTCGGAGAAAAAACCAATGAGTTTTCAAACTTTTACCGGACGATGGATATTTTGATTCTTGATGATATCCAGTTTTTAACGGGAAAGGAAAAAACGCAGGATTTGTTCTTCCATGTTTTTAATGCGCTGCATCAGATGAACAAACAAATTGTTCTTTCCAGCGACCGGCCGCCAAAAGACCTGAAGGGAATGGATGACCGTCTCATTTCCCGTTTTAACTGGGGATTAACAGCCGATATACAGCCGCCGGATTTAGAAACCAGAATTGCTATCCTGATGAGAAAAGCTGATGAAATGGATCTGGAGCTTTCTCATGATACCATAGAGCACATTGCCACGCATATTACTTCCAACATCCGTGAACTGGAAGGATGTCTGGTGAAACTTCTGGCAAATGCCACACTGAGCTCAAGTGAAATCTCGCTCGACCTGGTGAGGAAAACCGTACGGGAAATTTCCACTGCAAAGAAAAACAACCTGAGCATTGATTTAATCACTAGATACGTTTGTGAGTATCTTAAGATTGATGAAAAGAAAATCCGGGATAAAACCAGGAAACAGGATGTTGTACATGCCCGTCAGATTGCCATGTACCTTGCTAAAGAGCTGACAAGGTCTGATTTAAAGACCATTGGGCTGCATTTTGGAGGCAGGGACCATTCAACGGTTATTCACTCGGTTAATGCAGTGCGTGAGGATATGGTTTCAGATAAAATGTTCTCTGAAACGGTAACTTCCATCCGCCAGAAGATTGAAACCGCAGCATTCTAAAACCAGCCGGCATCAAAAGCATACAGCAGGAAACAGCCGTTAATTTTGTAAATTGAGGCAGTCGATTTTTTATTTGATTGTTTTGATATGAAATTATTCCGGATTATTGTTTTCCCTCTCGTTTTCACTGCTTTCTTATTCAGCCAGGACCTTTCCCCCATAGAAAAATTATATGACGATGTAAGTGTTGCCCGGATTGATATCACCATTAATCCTGCTGCGATACAATATATGTATGCCAATCCGTACAGCGATTCGTTGCATCAGGCATCTTTCAAATTTTCCAACCGGTTTATAACTGATTCTTTGGATATGGTAGGATTCCGTATCAGGGGTAATACTTCCAGGAATTCCAAAAAGAAATCGTTCAAAATTTCCTTTAATGACTTTGTACCGGGAAGAAACTTTTATTCGGTTGATAAACTTAATTTAAATGGGGAACATAACGACCCATCTATTATAAGAAGTAAACTTTCGTTTGACCATTTCAGGAATGTTGGAGTACCTGCAAGCAGAGCATCACATGCAGGGTTATATATAAACGGCAAGTACTACGGTTTATATGTTTCGGTAGAACATATAGACGATGAATTCATACAGAAAAGTTTTGAGGATGATAAAGGTTATCTCTGGAAATGCCTTTATGGTGCTGACCTCAGATATCAGGGATTAAATCAGCAAACTTATAAAAACCTGAATAACGGCGGAACCCCCGTTTATGAATTGATGACTAACAAGGAGACGGGTGACTTTTCCCAGCTGGTGAGACTTATTAATGTGGTGAATAATACACCTGCATCATTTTTTGCTGATTCACTGGAAAAAATATTTGATGTACGCAGATTTTTACAATACCTTGCCATGAACGTCCTGGTGGGGGGATGGGATGACTACTGGTCACTCACCAATAATTATTATCTCTATTATATACCCTCGCAGGACAGGTTCACGTTTATACCGTATGATTATGATAATACATTCGGCGTAGATTGGTTTAACCAGAACTGGTCAGAATCCAATCCTTACAACAAACATAAAATTGTCGGCGGCAGCCGTCCGCTGGTGGACCGGATTCTTGCTGTTTCGCAGTACAGGAATCTTTACACACATTTTATAGAATTGTTCAGAGCTAAAACATTTTCACTCCCGCTCTGGGATGCACGGCTGGATTCACTCCGTTCCAGAATAGCAACCTATGCACTGAATGATTCATTCCGAACGCTGGATTACGGTTTTAACACCAACGATTTTTTTAATTCATACAATGCAACACCTTACAGCAATCAGCATGTAAAATTCGGGCTGCGTCAGTTTGTTAATTTGCGGAATAATTCAATTACCGGGCAGTTGCAGTATTTATCCGCCCCGCCTTATGTGTACGATATCCGTCCCGCCACGGTAACCCCTCGACCGGGTGACTCGGTGAGAATAGATGTTTCAGCATTCAGCGCTTCGGCAATAACACAGATTGAAGTGCGGTTTACACGAACAGGTTCCTCTTCGCCGGAAGTATATACCATGGCGTATAATCCTGTGCCAGGGATAGCGGTTCCGGAAGATGCTGACAGGTATACTGCTGTGCTCCCTCCGTTAGGTCCTTCAGGTTCCGGCTCATTTGTTGTGTATATAGAGAATAATCTTGGCATGAGCCAGACCTACCCGCGTGCTGTTCCCGTAAAAATCAAAGCGGGACCGGCAGCAACAAACACCATTGTTGTTAATGAATTAATGGCGCTTAATACATCCACCATTACAGATCCTGCCGGGGAGTATGATGACTGGCTGGAACTGTACAATACAACGGATAATCCGATTCCGCTTGCGGGTAAGTATCTGTCTGATAATCCGTCAAACCTTACTAAATGGAAATTTCCCCCGGATGCAGGTTCAATTCCGGCACGAGGATATATGATTGTCTGGTGTGATGAAGACTCAGGACAGGTTGGTATTCATACTAATTTTAAATTAAGTGGTTTGGGCGAATTTATTTCACTGCTTGGTGAAGATGGATCGACGGTTATTGACTCATTCACATATGGCGCACAGAAGTCCGATACTTCATATGGCAGAGTCCAGGATGGAGCAGTAAATTTTTCGTTTATGAGTGCAACACCGGGCAGTTCCAATTCTGTTACTTCTGTGCAGGAGAACCAGCTGAGTCCGGCTGGATTTTCACTCTCAGCATATCCCAATCCCTTTAATCCTTCAGTCAGCTTGCAATATACATTAACTGAAAGGAGATTAACTGCGGTCAATGTTTATGACATTACCGGACGGTTAGTGAAACAGGTGCTGCGTGATGTACAGGAGCCGGGAGTATATACTATAGTATATGAACCATCGCCTGAGATTTCCGGCGGAGTATTTTTTATTGAGTTACGTTCCGGTGATAAACGTAATGTGCAGAAGGTCGTTTATTTAAGGTAAATTTTTGAGATAGGGCAGGGGCAGTAGATTATTAAAACAGATGCAGCCGGGTAAAAACTCCGGCTGCATTTTTTGTATATGCTATTTCAAATAATATTTTTTGAGTATGGCACCCGCTTCAAATTCATACACCAGCGGGTTACCGGTGGGGATATTTAATTCAAGCACCTGTTCTTTTGTCAGATTATCAAGATGCATCACCAGTGAGCGCAGACTGTTTCCGTGTGCAGTGACCAGGACATTTTTACCTGCCATCACCAGTGGTTCAATATTTTCTACATAATATGGTATTGTTCTGGCGGCAGTATCTTTCAAACTTTCTGTGAAACCATCCGGATTTAATTCAGTTTTATCAGCAGGAGGAGGGATATCATAGCTTCTTCTCCAGATGTGTACCTGCTCTTCGCCGAATTTGTCGGCAGTTTCTTTTTTGTTAAGACCTTGCAGCGCACCGTAGTGCCGTTCATTCAAGGCAATATTTCTTTCAATGAGAAGTCCCTCAAAACCGGCCTGGCTGCATGCAATTTCAGCAGTGCGGATAGCTCTTTTGAGAACTGAGGTGAAGAGATGTTCAAAAGACAGTCCTTTTTCTTTCATTACTTCGCCGGCTTCAGCAGCTTCTTTCTCCCCTTTTGCGGATAAATCCACATCCACCCATCCTGTAAAACGGTTTTCTAAATTCCATTGTGACTCTCCATGACGGAGCAAAACCAAATAATTCATACAATATTCCTTGTTTTCAGATACCTAATTTACAAAAATTAACCCTGCGGTTCAGATAAATTAAAGAGAGCACCGGGGAATTTCTGATGCATCAGACGGTTGGGCGGACTAGATGTGATTATTCATACTTGCTATTTAAACTGTTATCCTTAATTTACTCCATGGCGTAGAAGATTTCTGCGAAAATAGCTGTATTTAGGTCCCCAAACCGAAAAAAATTGTGCCCCAAAATTTTACAAGTATCTCATTATGATACAGTAAATAATGGAATAAGGGTTAAAAACTGTCAGAAAACGGGCATTTTATCTTGGTACGGTTTATGGACTACATTGCATACTTTCAATTAGAGGATACTATGAAAAGGTTTACATTTTTTCTCACACTGATGCTTGTTGCATCGGTATTTGGTTCGGTACCGGATTCCGGTAATTCGAACAAAAATGTGCTCCCTATGTCCTATTTCATCGGAAATAATACTGAGGCAAGCACTGTAAGAGTGTTGTCCACCGGCGATGGTACAAACATCACCATGACAAATCCTTACACAAACTCCAGCGTAACGTACTTTGCGGGAGTTTTTAACGCAACATTGGATGGAAATCCTACAAAACTGTACTGTATAGATTTGCGTCACAGTCTGGCGTTCTATTCAGGAAGTCAGCCGCATGAATATACAGATTCAGGTAACACTCCATCTCAGATTACGTACATTTTAAATAACAGTTACCCGTTTAAGTCTTACCCCTATCCGGGTGCCGCGAGTACTGTTCAAAAAGAAGCAGCTGCTATACAGGCAGCTATTTGGTTTTTCAGTGATGGCGTTAACCCTAACACCATAACCAACACTGATGTTAAGAACCGTGCTAACGCGCTCATTACTGCAGCAAATGCTAATAATAACAGCGTGCTTCCGGTAACTACATTGTTAATCACACCTTCCAGCCAGTCATTGGTGAACGGAACGGTTGCTTCATTTACTGTAGCAGCGTTTGATACCAACGGCGCTCCGCTGGCAGGCAGAACCATTCAGCTTTCCACAACTGCAGGTACTTTAAGTGCTTCTTCAGTTGTTACCGGCGTTAATGGTATCTCCCCTCTGATTACATTAACCCAGGGTTCAGGAAACTCAGCAGTTGTCACTGCACTGGCCAATGTTATCATTCCGCAGGGAACAAGATATTTCCATAAAGTTTCACCAAACGATTATCAGAAATTAGTATTGGCAACTCCGGGTGCAGCTAATAAATCCGTAACATCCAGTGTCAGCTGGTATAATCAGCCCACAACTTGCGACCTTAACGGGTTTGTAACTTATAC
>CAYYJL010000115.1:0-7659 GCA_964472245.1 uncultured Ignavibacteriaceae bacterium
CCCGTAGCAATATTATATATTCCGCTGTGATTTATGGTAATGGGGAATGCAGCAAAAAAATACTCCTTCCCTTTCAGTAGTGCGCCACCAGTAAAGGGGTCATCAGTAATGGTGATGCCAATTCTTCCCTGCATCGGATCAGCATGAATAATGGTATCAAGCACGTAGTCACCAGCATTAAACTCCCAACTTTCCACAAGGGCACCGTTTGATTTGCGGGTGAGTAATGACTGTACGGGGTTAATTACCGCAAAAGTTTTGATCAGTTTTTTATTAACAACTCCGTATATATTTTCATATTTACTATTCGTTTTGAATGCATATAACCGGTAACCCTGCGGGCGTACATCCCAGCCCAGGATTTTGCTTTTTTCGCGATAAGTCATAAACTGAGTAGTTTCCCACATCAGCCGGATTTTTCCATTTTCTGAAAGACCGGATAATACAGGAGGAGGAGGCGTTTTATAAACAGGAAAATTATTTTCAACTATCTCAGAAAGCTCACGCAGATTCGACTTTGCCTGATCTATACTGCCAAGTGAAGTAAGGGAATCGCGCGCAGCTCCAATCACCACTATGATGTCAACCGGCTTGTTCTTTTCCAACGTAAATGGCCCAATGTTTGCCATGCTGCGCTGATCTATGGGAGTTATATCATACCATCCGGTGCTGTTAACCGGATTTCCCGCATACATAAATACCGGATTCCATGAGCCGCACTCATTAGGAAACAATTGGCCGCTGCCGAAAGACCAGGTACAGGGAGTTGAACCTCTTCGGCTCAGGTAATTTCCCTTCTGAAATTCACGATAATCAAAGTGAGTCCAGGGTTCGTGACCCTGAAAAAAATAGGCCGGGTTGAATGAGGTCATCGATAAATTCCTGGCGCCCGGTATAGAATCAATTCCCAGCATCCCTCCTTTTTTATACGTTGCAAGAGTTAAAGGGGTTTCACCGAGATCAAACAAACCGTTGTTATTAGCGTCAATAAAAGTTTCCCCCGGAATATAAGCAGCCGGACCCTGAATAATCATATTATATACAGCCGGTGCATTAACTCCTGCCTGAGCATCCGGTCCTCTATTGTAAGCGTATGACAGACCCAGTAATGTATCACATCCCACCATATCATCATTGTAATCTCCAAGGTCGTGATCCATTGCAGAAGTAAAATAAACCGAGTCAAATCTATCCGCAACAGTACCTTTATTAATGATTCTGTATCGGACAAAAATATTATCCTCAGCTGCCCCTTGTGAAAAGAATGCAAAAGCCGTCTGTCGGATCTCAATACCTTTGGGAGTAATATTGTAAAAACGGCGTAAGCCGCTGGGTACAGCATCATTATATACACAATACGTGGTAATATCCCCAAGCAAATCAGGTCTGTCCTCATTCTCATTCCAGACACCATCCATATTCAAATCCACGGGATTATATATACCATCGCCGTCGCCATCGTAAAAATCAGCACCCCATTCAACAGCAAATTTCCAGGTCTGCCAACTGGATGCAAAAGGTTCATCAGTTGAAAGGACAACATAAACCCGATTCCTCCAATCTTCACGTGAGGAACCAACCGGTCCGGAGTAATAATCCTCCACACGAATTGCTGAATTCACTCCGTTCAGCCATACCATGCCATTATGCAAACCGGAGAGAAAAAACCCGCCTGAGAAAAGTATGGAGACACTGTCAAAGGTGGCTCTGCTGCCGGTGCCGTCATCATAATCGGCAAGTATGCCTTTATTATCCATTGGCATCCTCAAGTTTCTCAACTTAAAAATATAATATTCTCCTGCCGTTTTTGCAGGTGAACTTGCCGATCTTTTTTCACCATCCCCTGTAAACCCCATAAATACCAGTACAATGAAAAATACTACTAATAACCGATATATCTTACTATTAACCGTTCCCATGATCAACTCCACCAAATAATGGTTGTAAATTTTACATATATTTAATTAGACCCGTTCTATCGCGATAACTCCTTTTTAGGAAGAATGACACCGAATTTCAGAATTTTTTCTCCAAAACCTTGTGCACTTACAACTGCCATATACATACCGGAAGCGACTCTCCGGTTATTTTCATTCTTCAGGTTCCACTGCAAAAACGGGGAAACAGCACCGTCGCGTTTATCTGTTTCACTTAATGTTCGGATGAGTACGCCTGAGATGGTATATATCTTAATTGTGACTTGTTCCGGCAAATTGGTAAATGTTACAAATGGTTCATCAGAAGAATATGCCGGATTATAACTGGTTGCCGGATTGTAGGCAAATAACGGATTTGGATAAACATTTAATTTCTCAAACAGCTGCATCTTTTGTTCACTGCTTAATGCTCCTCCTTTACTAGTACTGAAACTGTATATATCCGCATCCGTATATGGATAACCAGCCACCGGTATCTTCAGAATATCGCCGGCAGTTGGTTTAGCAGAAGCTGAAAGAGCATTCAACCCGACTACATACAGGGCATTAAACAAAGGTGATGCGGCAATCCGCTTCTGTGATTCAGAATACGACGTACCGGAAGCAGGCACCTGGTATCCGCGTATATCCGCCCAAACCGTATCACTGCCAAATGCCCCGCCGGTATATTCAATCTGGGACCCCGTTGCATCATAATCAGCATCAAATACTAAAATCGCTTCAAGTGATTGAACTACATCAATCCCCGGGAACCACTCGCCATCAGGATTGCCCCCCGGCAACTGCCCGGATTTTTCTACGAAGCCAGCAGCCAACTGTCTTTCCTCTCCATAAATTGAATCCTTTACCCAAACCTGAAACGGGACATCTACAAATCCCTGGCCAAATTTTCCCATACTTCCGCCCCGGGTAGATACAGTATCAGCAGATCCAATTCCGGCAGCATAACGGAAACTTGCACGTCGCTGCAAGGAACTGGTGCCGATAAATCCGTTCATATATCTATATGCCTTACCTGGCTGGCCGAATCGTATTTCAATACTCCTTAGTCTGTTTGCTTTTGTAATAGTGGATTGCCTTCCACCTAATATATTCGACCCCGATACACCCGCAATATCCTTGCCTGCATAAACGGCACCAAGACTTGCAGTCGTCGTATTCAAGTCTGCAAACCATTTATTTTGCGAAGGAACATAAACCTGCTCTGTACCGGAGGAAACCGCTGGTGTAACCGGTTTAACACGTAATACAAAACCTTCAGTAACTTTGCCTGAATAATCAGTAGAATCAAAGTTATATTCAGAAGAGTTTGTAACCAGTGTTGCTCCGGTTTTTATATTCTTCAGAGTCCAGGATGTATTATATACAGACCCGGAAGTATCGGAACTGAACGCAACCTGATATGTATCCCCCGTTAAGGCGGAATAATTTACCGGCAGCGCGCGAACTTCTCCTTCAGTATATCCGCTGACTTTTTTTGAATTAAAGCTTACAAGTGGCGGACTATAAACATCTGATTCGTAAACAATCCTTTGCAAATCGCTGTCAAATTCATCATATGCCGTCAGCAGAGTATCTATATAGTCACCAACAGGCCCATAGGTACCCGTTTGCCTGTTTCTGATAAGATTATGATTCACCGAAACAGATGAGACAACAAAGTAATATTCCTTCCCTTTAACTAAAGGCCCGCCGTCAAAAGGATCCGAGGTTATCCGTATTTTGATCCTCCCCTGCTCTGCATCCCTGTATCGCACGGTGTCAAGCAAATATGACGCAGGGGGTAACTCAAGATATGGAGTGACGGCTCCATTTTTCGCTCTGATAAAAAGAGACTGAATATGGTTATTGAGCGAATAAGTGAACAGCTCTTTCTTGTTGATAACGCCGGAAATTTGTGAGGCCTTAGTGCCCGTTTTATAAGCAGTCACCTTAAAGGCCTGAACGCTTCTATTGACGTCAACAATGGTATCATAGACAACATAGTTTAAAGCAGGAGCTGTTTCAAAAAGCAATTCTATATATCCGTTCCCTGAGGCAACAACCGGTTTTATGGCAGGCGGGGTGGCTGATAACGGAAAATTCTGATCAAATATATACTGCGTGATACGATTAATTTCCTTAACCGTATTAATACTTTGCAGTGAAGTAAGCGTTGATCTCCCAACCAAATAAGCAGTAACGATGTCAATCGGCTTATCTTTAACCAGCTTAAACGGACCTGAGGACAGCATCAGTCTCTGATCAATCCCAACGGTATTCACCCACCCGGTTCCTGTTGACGGATCTCCGGAATACATAAATTTATTATTCCAGACGCTGCATGAAGAGGTACTTGAACCATTACCAAAACTCCATCTGCAAGGATCAATGGGGCTTCCGTCCCTGCCTGCACCACCTCTCAGATAATAATGAAGTTCCCAATGGGTACTTGGATCACCATGCGTCGGGTGACTGGACATATATTGCTGACAACCGGTTAAAGGAAGGTTTTTTGCTCCTGGAATGGTATCTTTCCCCTTTACTACACCACGGACATTATATGCATTCGTGAGAGCAGTTTCACCAGCATCAAATTCACCATTATTATTTGCATCAACAAAGGTTTCGCCTGGTATATATACTACCGGACCTTGAAGAAAATCTATAAGAAAAGCCGGGCAGTTTACACCATATTGTCCGTCAGGTCCTCTGTTATAATAATATCCGGCTGATAAAAGCGTATCACACCCAACCAAGTCATCAGTGTAATCTCCTAAATCACCATCTGTGACCGATGCAAAATAAACTGAATCCAGTGTTTCGGCCACAGTACCCCGGTTAATTATCCTGTATCGAATAAACAGCATATTTCCTATTGTTGCCTTTGATGCAAACCCAAAAACAGTCTGTTGTATCTCAATCCCTTGTGGACTAACTTGCTGGAATCTCCGGAGCACGCCCGGTACACCATCATTGTAAACACACCAGACGGTTACATCCCCTATTAAATCCGGCCTGTCCTCATCCGTGTTCCACTTACCATCCCCATTTTTGTCAACTGGTGCATATACTCCGTCCCCATCACCATCATAAAAATCTGCACCTATAGCAACAGCATCTTTCCACTCTATCCATGCTGCCGAAAATGGTTCATCCTGAGAAGTTACTATATAAAGTTTATTTACTGCGTTATCGGGTGCACTGCCTACCGGACCCGGCCTGTAGTCTTCAATTCTCGATGCTGACATAACTCCATTCACCCACATGTTGCCGTTTGAATAACCGCCCAAATAAAAGCCGCCAGAAAATAAAAACGTATGTCCATCAAAAATTCCGCCTGCTCCACTCCCCGGGTCAGCATCAGCAAGAACACCTTTATTGTCTAACGGCATACGCAGATTATTAACATCTTTTGTAAATACATTCAGGGAGGTTTTTGATAAGCGTCTGGGGCCCAGATCTTCACGTTCACCGGTAAATCCAAAGAATAAAAAAAGGCAGAAACCCGCAAGAATAACTTTCCCGGGCTTTACCGAAATCCCAAATAGCATAATGACCTCCGCTAAAAAATATTATACCGCTGTGGATTATTCACAATTATCGGCGGCAATGTTCTAAAAATATCTAATTTTAATTGAACAAGAAAGCAAATAAACACAAAAAAAAAGCGCCCGCATTTTTCCAATACGGGCGCTTCAATAAGGTAAATGTTCTTCTTACTGAAGACCCAGCTTCAGTGTAAAGATATGATTTGGCTGAGGAAAATCTTTTACATCGCGGTAACCATAATCAAGACTCATGGTAATACCGTCAGTAAAATTGTAGTTTAATCCTGCGCCAAGAGCAAGACCATAGATAGACTGATCAGTGTTCTGCAGATACATATCGTATCCTGCGCGGACAAAGAACATTCTGCTGAAATCATATTCCATACCGAACACAATGTTATCTTCACCAGCATTGTTATTTCTGAATGAAGAGCCAACTAAAATATTATTAGATTCATTGAATCTGTAATCATAAGCTAAGCTCATTTCAAAATAACTTGGCAGCTGAAATTCTTCGGTAACAGGAGAATATGCACCCGGATTTGAATTCGGGTTTGAGCCCGGAATGGAGGTTTTAACCTGCAAATCCTGACCGTCATATTTCATGTTGCTTCCGATATTTTTTACTGCAACACCAAGTGAAAGATTCTGTGGGAAACGATACTGAACACCAAAATCCAGAGCAAATCCGTCTGCTGCGGTATTCATAATACCTTCGTGAATTAATTTAGCATTAACTCCGATTGCAACACGGTCGGTTACCCTCTTTGCATAGGTTAAACCTACGGTAAAGAATGCCGGAGAATAGGTTGCACCATTTCCGTCCGGAGCTTCAATTGTGGTTACAGGAATATCTCCGAAATCCAATCCTTTGTAGGATATACCGAAACTTCCTAATTCACCAAAATTTGCGCCGGCTGCAAAATAGGTAATATTCATATCAGCCAGATAAGACATGTATGAAAACATGGCTTCAGAACTGGTAGCTAAATCTAATCCTGCAGGATTGTAGTATATAGCTTCAACGCCTGTCGTATTGGATAAAAAAGCACCACCGGTAGCGATACTTCTTGCCCCAACCGGTATCAGGAGCTGATCAGCACCGGTAGTTCCTTTTCTGGAAACATCACCGGCGTAGGCCAAAGATGCCATAAGAAATAATATGAGAACTTTTTTCATTTTATCAAACTCCTTTAAAGTTTATATATGGCGGGTTTTCAGGCCCGCCGAATAAAATTAATATCTTTGTAATTGCTTCTGTGGTAAAACAACACCAAACTTAAGTATCTTCTCGCCGAATTCCGGTGAAGAAACTATCGCCAGGTACATACCTGAAGCAACACGTAATCTGTTCTCATTCTGTAAGTTCCAACGTAAAAATGGGGAAGCTACTCCGTCAGTCTTATCAGCCTGAGTTAACGTTCTTACTAATACACCTGATACCGTAAAGATTTTTACTGTTACAACCTCTGGGAGATTGGAGAAGGTTACAAACGGATCGTCAGGATTTGATCCACTTACATAGCTTGTCTGCGGATTAAATGCAAACAATGGGTTCGGGTATACATTCACTTTGTCAAACAGATCTTTCTGTTCAGCTGTAGTTAATGCACCGCCTGCTTTGGTGGAGAATGTAAATTTATCAGCATTGGTATATGGATAAGTTCCAACCGGTACCTTAAATACATCACCATTCTGCCATTGACTGGTAGCAGTCAGAGCGTTCAAGCTGATAACATACATAGCATCAAACAATGGTTGCACTTGCAGGGAAAGCATATCCTCTGATATCTGCCCAGGCACTGTCTGATCCAAATACACCGCCGGTGTACTGAATCTGGGAGCCAGTTGCATCATAAGGTGCATCAAACACCAGGATTGCTTCCATTGAGGCAGTAACATCAGTTCCCGGGAACCAGTTACCATCAGGATTACCACCTGCTAGATTTGCTGATTTCTCAACAAAACCAACAGCCAACTGTCTTTCTTCTCCATATACGGAATCTTTAACCCATACCTGGAAAGGAACATCAACATAACCAACTCTGAACTGACCCATGGAACCACCTCGTGAAGAAGCCGTATCTGCAGCGTTGATGCCAGCAGCATATTTAAAACTGTTTCTTCTGGAAAGTGCTGAGGTTCCGACAAAACCGTTCATATAACGGTACGCCTTACGGGGCTGCCCAAAA
>CAYYJL010000116.1:0-7622 GCA_964472245.1 uncultured Ignavibacteriaceae bacterium
CTATTTTAAGTGTTATATACGGGAGTCCTGTGGCTATATATTTTACAAAGAACTTATTCAGCTCCCTGGAAGTTTCCTCCAATAACGGACCCTCAACTGCAATTCCGGCTGATGTAAGTTTTTGAATACCTTTTCCGGCAACCAGAGGGTTGGGATCTTTCATGCCATATACAACACGGGCAACTTTTTTTTCTATCAGTAGATCTGCACAGGGAGGGGTTTTACCGTGATGAGCGCATGGTTCTAAATTTACATAAACATCTGCTCCGGCAACGGATTCCCCGGCAGCTGCAACTGCCTCAACCTCTGCATGGGCTCCCCCGAATTTCTTATGATAACCTTCCCCGATTATTTTTCCATTTTTGACAATGACACACCCTACCATAGGGTTAGGGCTGACGGCCCCGGAGCCCCGTTTTGCTAACTGTAAAGCTCGTTTAAGGAAGCGTCCTTCTGCCATCTCCGGCTCAATTTAATTCAATTATTTCAATATCCAACATTCCGGCTGGTACCTTAATGGATACCTTGTCCCCCTGCTTTTTACCCATCAGTCCCTGGCCGATAGGGCTGGTGACTGAAATCTTACCTGCATTTAAATCTGCTTCCTCCGGTGATACCAGCATATAATCAGAGATTTTATCTGTCTTCAGGTTTTTGATTTTCACTCTGGAAAGTATGTGCACTGTCCCGCTTGGAAACTGGCTCATATCAATTACTCTGGCTCTGCTTAATAAAGATTCCAATTTGCTTACACGCATTTCAAACAGACCCTGCTCTTCTTTGGCAGCATCATATTCGGCATTTTCCGATAAATCTCCGTGGGAACGTGCATCAGCTATTTTGGTGGCCATGTTCCTGCGACCAACGGTTTTCATCTCTTTTAACTCGTTTTCAAGCTCAATTAATCTTTCCTGAGTAAGAAAAACGAAATTATTATCTGACATATTGGACTCTTATTTTAAAAGTGGTTGTTTAAAAAAAAGCACCACCGCTTTCGGCAGTGGTAGTACAAAATTACACAATTTAACATGATAAAACAAGCAGATACGGTTTACCCGAATCTTGCGGGGTTATAAGCGCAATATCGGATTCTGCTTTCTGAATACGGCAGTAAGCGGGAAAACCCAGATGCCAACCTCATAAAAATGATATTGCCGGGTAAAAATCCTTTTTTAATCAGAGTCTGATTCTTCAGAATCTGTTGCAACCGCACTTTCCTTCCGCTCTTTAACTCTGCAGATTTCTATAAAATTACAATACTTGCAGACACCAAATTCCGGATCAAACTTCTCCAGCAATGGGAAACTGCCTGAATAAATTTCCTTTATATACTGTAAAATGAATTCCCGGTTGTAGGCAATCATATCTCTTTGGAAACCGGTAATTTTATCAAAATCCTTCGGTCTTGCAATAGAGTGGTTTTTATTCAAAGGCCTGGCGCGGACAGGATTTTTTTCAATTTCCGCGGACGTTTTTGAAACACGGTAAAAGAACATCTCTCCGGGTATATACTCTGCAAACTCAGCAGATTTTTCCTTCAGTAATTTTCCCGCAACGGAAGAATAGAAAGGGAGCTGAAGTGATTTCCCCTTTTTCATATCTGCACCTTTGGGAGGGTTACCTGTTTTATAGTCGGTAACGGCCTATATCTTCATCTCATAGTTCACTTCAATCCTGTCAATGACACCCCTGAACTCAACCGATACCTCCCCTTTTTCCAATGGAACAGAAAGTTGTTCCTTAAAAGGCAGCTCAAAAGCAACGGGGGTAAAGATTTCCTCTGATTCTTCCCGCTGCAAAAAATGCCACAGGAGCGATGTCTTAGGTTTATCTTCAGCGCCAAGAAGTTTTTCAAAATCAAAAAAGGTTAAAGGACTGTCTTTATTAAATTTTTCTCCCTCCTCCATTGCAATGTTTCTGAGGAATGTGAACTCTTTTTCCGCTTCAACTTTGCCCGGTTTTCTTTCCGTATAAAACCGGAAAAATATCAGGTGAATGAGACTGCCAAGTTCATGTGCCTTGAGTCCTTCTTCAGGTTCTTCCAACTGTTTTAATCCAAAAACGGAAGCATACAGATACTGCTGGTGGCATTTGTTAAATCTTTCCAGGGATGAAACAGAAATCCGGGGTTTCAGTTTGCCGTTCAGGATAACGCCGGGTGCAAGAATGCCGTTGTAATTAACAGCTTCAAAATTGCTAAATGTTCTCTCCGCCTGAATTTTACTCAGTCTCACTGATTCAGCTGTATATATATCAGCATATTCTGCTTCAGAGGCATGACCAATAACAGATGCACGGAGTTTCTTCAGTTCCAGTTCCGAAAAGCGGAATCTGCCGGCAGTTTCTTCTTTTGAAACAAGAGTAACATCAAATCTCCGGAGAAATTCATTCAACAGTATGGAAGGAGAGTCTTCCCCTCTGCCGTTAAATTTAGGATAACTTAGGATAAGTTTTTCTTTGAATGCAAGGAGCATCTGATAAAACAAATACGCTTGAGCTTCCACATGTTTTTTTTCATCCCCGGGTATTTTATTCCCGAAGAATAATTTTTTCCTGTAAGAAAACGGAAAATTGCCATCGGTCAAACCGGCAATAAACAGCACCTTGAAACGAAGACCCCTCAGTTCTTCCGGAGTCGAGACAATGATTTCCGCATTCGGCTCCTCCCGCATATTAAAGCGTGTAGAGCGTACGATGGTTCGTATCATATCCACATAGAATTCAAAGGAGTACTTTTGACCGCTGTCTTCATCCTTATAGAGCTTCAGCGTTGCAGAAAGCTCCCTAAGGAAGTATGAAAATGCCGTATATACTTTTTCCCTTTTATAACTATGAGAAAGCAGTTTTTTAACCAGTGCAATTTGGTAACAAAACTTTTTGAAGGCGGTTTCAAATTCTTTGGCGGTTAATTCGGTGCTGAACGGCCGGGAAAGTTGATGGAGTTTTTCCAGCAGAGTTTTAAGCGCTTCTGCCTTTTCCAGCTTTTTAGCATACTGCTCCGCTGAAAATCTTTCTTTGTCTTTCTGAATCTTTTCAATTCTCCATCCCAATGCCTTCATCCATGCTTTATACCCCCGGGTCACCTTGGCTTCGGAAGCGATCTCATAAAAATCCACAATGGTTAAAGGAGTGGCAATAAATCCTGAACTTATAATTCTTGCAATATCCCGGAAGTAATAACCTGAATGTGATACGCTGAACAAAGCAATAAAATAATTTATTTCCGGTATCGTATTAATCCGGATTCTGTCTGTCAGATTCAGGGGCAGGCCATATTCCTTAAACTTACCGCGTATATCCTGCGCATACATAGATATATCATTCACTACCAGCGCAATCTCTCCCGGTTTAAATTCCCCGGAGTGCAGCATCTCTGCCATTTCGGTACAGATATAGGAAAGCTCATCCTGCCTGTTTTCTGCTTCATACAACCGGACAGTTTTATTCACATCCAGTTTTTTATTGCTGAAGTAGTCATTCATAAAATTTTTGGCTGCAAACCCGGGCAGGGAATCCTTAATGGCAGCAGTTTTTTCCTGCAAGCGCAAAAAACCGTAGGAGGTAAGCTGCTCAATGGTGGAACTTATGCTGCCAAACAGTCCGGGATTATCATCACGGTAGTCAAGCCGGATGTATATGGTACAGAAGTTTTCCTCAGCCATGTTGGTCAGCAACTCAATCTCTGCTGAGGAAAACTCTGTAAACCCCTCCAGCAGTACAGAAGTCACTCCGGCAAAACGCATACTAAACAAGGCTTGCAGCTGCTCAGCAGGGAGTGAAATCAATTTTACCAATGCGGAGGAATCATCACAAAGATTGCGTCTTTCCAGTTCCTCGTAATAGGATATATATGCCAGCCAAAAGTCCTCCGCCTTTTTAACCATGGCATGGGGGAGCTCATTGGCGGCAATGTCTTCTTCCATATCTGAGGAGAGTACATTATATCTTTTGTACTCACTGATTGCATATCTCAATGATTCTAAAGTAAGGGCGGAGATATTCTTCTGACCGGTATTCAGGTAATAGTAATCATCGTTTGCCAGCAGCTGTTTAAGTATATACAGCGACTGCAGCATGGTTATAAACTGAGGTGCATTCTGCATACCTCCCAAAAGTTTCCGGGTCAGGGTCGTCAGCGTTTCAATGCGGGGTGCAGCAACAACTCCCCTTTTGTCATGCAGCAGCAATTCCCGTATCCGGGACCGCACCCGCCTGTTGGTTGGCACGATGGTTAATATGGAGTCCTGCCATCCCTCTTCCGGAGTAAACTCTCCGCTGATAATATCTGTATCCTGTACATTCTTTCCCCTGTAAAGAATCATTGGTTCTGCTCCTTGAGTAAATCTGAGTACGATTTACGGATTGATGAATAATTTGAAAGTCCCAGAGATTCATACAAGAAATCAAACTCTTTTTGGGCATTCTCTTTTGAATCTGTGATGACCGATTCCAGTTCTAAAAAATTACCGAGATTTTTAACAATGTCTAAATGTATTCTTGTATTGCCGTACATATATAAATGGCGCTCTTTTTCCACGGTGACTTCAACCTTATAAAGCAGTTTGAAAAACTCTTCCGCCTCATCCGGAACAATCAGGATATGATAATCCGACCTGCGTTCGGTGCTGACTTCATCACGGTTGTAATAAATCAATTCATTTTTCTCCTTCATCAAACGAAGTTTCAGCAGTCCGCCGGGGCAGCCGTAATAAATATCCTTCTGAGGAATAATCCCCCAGTAAGCTGCATTTATGTGCCCCAGAGCATTTTTTATTGATGAAAAATCCCTTATTTCGACCTTAATTTCTAGATTTGACGGCATATTATTTTTGTATTGAGTTTGTCTGATAATTTAAGTAATCTGTAAACCAAATTAAAATAATTGGTCAGCATTAAAAATAGATGAAGAAGATGAAAAGTATAAAGTTTTTTCTGATTGGCTTATTTGTACTGAGTGCAGGTATTCTGCATGCTCAAAGTATTGGTGAACTTGCCCCCGAAAAACCGCCCGTAGTTTTCCCGGATAATTCCTGGGGTGTTGACCTTATGTTTGGGGAGGGCGGCTTTGGCGTGGGGACATTTTACCGCAGGCAGGTGAACTCCGATTTCACCTTTTTTACCGATTTTTCTATCTCTGAAGCAAAAGATGAAAAAGAGATTGAGTATTACGATTATTACGGCAGACCGGTGGTATTTGGTAAAAAGAACCGCATACTGCTTATGCCCCTTAATTTTGGCGTTCATTACCGGTTGTTTAATAACATATTGAGTGACAACCTGCGTCCTTATCTGAATCTTGGCTTCGGACCTTCCATGGTTGTTACAACCCCTTACGCAAGGGAGTTTTTTAATTCTCTTGGTTATGCACAGAGCAAATTTACCGCCGGCGGATATATCGGCTTTGGTGCAAACTTCGGACTGGATAAAGATAATCTGGTAGGTATTAACCTCCGTTATTACGTAGTCCGGTTCTTTGATGAAGGTGTGGAAAGTCTCTACGGCAAGTATAAAAAAGATGTCGGTGGTTTTTATCTGACCATAAACATTGGCTCACAGTATTGAGTGATTCCGTCTTCAACGGATTTAACAATAAAACATTCCGGTTTTTAAGCGGAATAGCAAAAAATAATAACAAATCATTTTTTGATGCTAACCGGAATATATACGATATTGATCTTGTTGCACCTGCCAGAGCGCTTGTAACAGAATTGTCTGAATTCCTCCTGCAGTTGCAGCCGGATCTGCGGACTGAACCAAAGTTTAATGTGACTTTAATGCGCTTAAACAATGACCTCCGTTTCAGCAAAGGCGACCCATATAAAACTTACTTCCTGATTCATTTTGGCAGGTTCAAAATGGACAGCGAGTTTTATATTTACCTTGATAAAAACGGAGTGAGCATCGGAATATTTATAAACCAGTCTAAGGGGGAAAATTTTTTCTTCCGGCAAAATCTAACGGATTACAGGGAAGAATTCACCGGCATCTGCAATAAAAATAAAATTAACGGGAAGTACACCCTCTCCAAAATTGCAAAAGTTCCCGAAGTGCTGGCCGCTAAATTTAACGCTGCAAAACATGCCGAAATCATGACCCGGCATCAGTATATCCTTCTGGAAAAACAATATCCCCTTAAACACAAAATTTGCACATCTTCATCTTTGCTTACAGAAGCAGTTAAGATTTTCTCACAACTGTACCCTGTTTATTGCTTCAGCATTTCTACTGATCCTGTTCGCAAGATTGAAGAGTTTGAAAATACTTTAGGCGTGCCAACCTGACGCTCCGCTATTTCCATTTGATGGAGCAGCCAACTGCATAAGTTTCCGGCATTGATACTTCCTTCCCCTCAAGTATTTCCTTTATTGCTGCCTCCAAATACCTGACCTGCACTTTTTCCGGCTCCCGCCAGTTATCATCAATTTTACCGATGTAAGCTAATTTCCGTTTTTCATCAAAAACGAATAACTGCGGTGTAAACATGGCACCAAAAGTCCGTGCGGCAGTTTGATCCTCGTCCCGCAGATACGGAAAATTAAATCCTCTCATTTTTGCACGCCTGATCATCTCCTCAAACGAGTCTTCAGGATAAGCCGCAGCATCATTGGAATTTATCGCGACTACTGATACACCTTCTTGCTTGTATCTATTTTGCAGGTCAATTATGCGGTCTTCATACGCTTGCACATAAGGGCAGTGGTTACAGGAAAAAATTACTGCCAGAACTTTTGCATCGTTAAAGTCCCTGCTGCGATAATTTTTTCCGCTAACATCCTGCAGATTAAAATCCGGCAGATTATCACCAATATTCATAGAAATCCTTTATTTCGGTCACAAAAGAGGAATAAAATGTTTATCTTAAGTTACAAAATCTAAACCATTCTTCCGGAAATGCACAAAATATTACTCCTTTTCACGATACTGGTGACAGCCATGAAAGCACAGACTACCGGCTTTGTAAACGATTTATTTTACAGTTACGATAATTATTATAACAGAACAATCACAACCAAAAAGTTTCCGCCCGCCGAGTATAATAAAATTATGGATGCTCATGCAGCTTCCGGTCTTCTGAAGAAAGAACTTCTCGGCAGTTCAATTACAGGTAAACCGCTTAACCTGTATACCTGGGGTAATGGCAAAATCAAGCTTTTCCTCTGGTCTCAGATGCATGGTGATGAATCCACTGCCTCTCTGGCATTATTGGATATATATAATTTTCTTTCCGATACGGCTGCCTGCAAAAATGAAAAGGCACTCATGAGTGAAAAGCTGACACTCTATTTTCTTCCGCTGGTTAATCCGGACGGAGCCGAACAGTTCACCCGGCGCAATGATATATATATTGACTTAAACCGCGATGCTGTCCGCCTTACCACACCGGAGGCAAGAATACTTATGGAAACGTTTCTGCGTATTCAGCCCGATTATGCATATAATCTGCACGATCAGAACCCACGCTATTCAGTGGGCAAATCGGCAAATGTTGCCGCAATTTCGTTTCTGGCACCTGCTCCGGATGTGCAGAAATCTATGACACAAAACAGAATCAATGCCGTTAAAGTAATTGCAGGTATGACTGAGGTCCTTAATAAATATATACCCGGGCACACCGCAAAATA
>CAYYJL010000117.1:0-7588 GCA_964472245.1 uncultured Ignavibacteriaceae bacterium
GCAGACCTTTCATATGCACTCAGGCATTTCAGCATAGTTCAACGTGAAAGAGCATTTCAAAAAAGACTGGCAAACCGCACTGCTTTAATGAAAGCAGTCATTAACGGTACTCACTCCGTACTGATATTTTCCGTGGACTCATCCTACAGATATCTGATGTTTAATGAGAATCATAAACAGGAAATGAAAAGGGTCTATAATGCAGATATTAAAATCGGCGAGAGTATCCTTTCATATATAAACATCCCCGCGTTAGTACCGGTTATAAAGAGTATTATTGACCGTTCGCTTGAAGGTGAAAGTTTCACAGACGTTCAGCCGCAGCCAAACACGAACGCTTATTACCATTTTCATTGGAATCCTGTCATCAGGAAAGGTAAAATCATTGGCGCTTCCTGTTTTATCATCAACATTACTGAACGTATTGAGGCCGAAAGGAGAATCGTTGATTCAGAAGAAAAATATAAACTTCTGTTTTCTTCAAACCCCTCTCCTATGATGGTCTATGACCGCAATACTTACAGATATATTGAAGTAAATGATGCAGCCGTTAATAAATACGGATACAGCAGGGATGAGTTTCTTTCCATGACTCTGGAGGATATAAGACCCGTTTCAGAACTGAAAAGATTACGGGAGGATTTGCAATCAGACAGGCCCGTCCTGCAACATTCAGGATATTGGCAGCATATGCTCAAAGATGGGACCATCATTATGGTTGAAATTGTATCTCATCTTATCAAATATGGAGGAAAGGATGCTGTGCTCGTCATGGCTATTGACCGGACTAAAGAAGTCCAAAACGAAAGACAGCTCCGCAAAAGCGAAGAAACACTGCGCCTTGCAATTAAGGCAGCACGCATCGGTATATATGATTTTGACCTCTCCACCGGAAAGGCCAGGGTGAATGATGAGTATGCTTTGATGCTGGGATATAAACCGGAATCGTTTAGTGAATCTTACCGCCGGTGGATTAAAAGCATGCATCCTATGGATCATAAAAAAACGATTAATTTATACCAGGATTACCTTGCAGGTAAAATTGAAAGTTATCAGGTGACGTTCCGGCTTAAAACCTCTAATAACAGCTGGAAATGGATTCTTTCCACAGGTAAATTCATTGAATATGATGAAAATGGAAATCCTCTCAGAATGCTTGGCACACATCTGGATATCACAAAACAAAAAGATAATGAAGCCAAACTTTCCCTGCAGTCTCAAATGCTGGAACAGGTGAGCCACGCTGTGTGTGTTATCTCCTGTGAAGATTCCATTATATACTCAAACGCAAAACTTACAGAACTTTGCCAATGGGAATCCGATGAATTCCTGGGTATGATTGCCTGGGATATATTAGCAGCCCATCAACACAGTGCGTTTTTACGGAACATACTTATTAAAGTATACAGCGGGGATAATTGGAGCGGAGAAATGATGATTAACCGCAAAGATGATCTTCAGTTTATCGCTGATGTTGTTTTAACTCCGTTCAAAGAAGAAGAAGGGCTTATTCTCGGTGCAATTATGACTATTGAGGATATTACCTTACAGAAGGAAAATCTTCAGCAAATCCGGAACTTATCCAGGGCTGTTGAACAAAGCCCCGCTTCAATTATTATTACTGATACCTCAGGGGATATTATCTATGCAAATAAAAAGGCAATTGAAGCAACAGGTTATTCTGCAGCCGAAATTATAGGGCAGAACCCCCGTATTTTCAGCAGCCATGAATTGCCTGAATCCGAGTATAAAAACCTCTGGAAAACTATTCTTGCGGGAAATGAATGGAAAGGTGAATTCCATAATAAGCGAAAAGACGGAACCCTGTTTTGGGAGTCAGCCAGCATCAGCCCCATTTTAGATGACGCAGGTAATATTCAATATTTCCTCGGTATTAAAGAAGATATAACCGAGCGGAAACAAATGCTGAACCAGTTGATTGAAGCAAGAAATAAAGCTGAAGAATCAAATGCTATTAAAACCAGTTTCCTGTCAAATATAAGTCATGAACTCAGAACGCCGCTGATTGCAATTCTCGGCTTTTCTGAAATGCTGTCTGATGAAATTACTGACCAGGATCTGCTCCACTTTGTTAAAGGCATACAAACCGGTGGCAACAGACTCCTCAAAAGCGTGGATCTTCTGATGCACTTTACCAATATTGCGAGAAAAGACATCTCAACTGACCTTTCTGCTGTTTCTTTGTCAGGTACACTTACGCCCATTATTGATTCTCACAAAGATGAAATCCTGGCAAAGGGACTCCGTCTCAGTTATAATATCGATAGCGGCCTATCAGTATATACGGATCCAAAAATTCTTGCAGAGGCATTTGAACATATCCTCAACAATGCGTACCGGTTTACTTTTGAAGGTTTCATTAATATATCTGCCGAAACTGATTCAGATGAAACCCGAATCATAGTCGCTGATTCAGGAATAGGCATACCTGTGGACAAACAACAAATTATTTTTGAAGAGTTCCGGCAGGTGAGTGAGGGATTCGGTCGTTCCTTTGAAGGGACAGGATTGGGGCTTACCCTGGCAAAAAGATTTATGGAGATGATGGGCGGGAAAATTTCTGTGAACTCATACCCGGGAAAAGGTTCAACATTTATTCTTCATCTTCAAAATAAGAAAGGTTCATAACACCAGCATTTTATAGGAATAGTCATGCAAGAGGAAAATCAATTAAAGAAAAACATACTCATCGTTGAAAATGACGAGTTAAATATAGATGTAATTTCAAAATTTCTGAAAAACGACTATCTCATTTCTGCAGTTAAAACTGCGGCTAAGGCAGAAGAGGCACTTCAGGAAATGCAATTTGACCTTATACTCCTGGACATTAATCTTGGAGACGGCGTTGGCGGGCTCGGACTTTTAGAGCGATTGAAAGCATCTGGAACGTTACATGAAGTCCCGGTTCTGGCGATTACTGCTTTTGGAGCAAACTATCAAAAAAGTGATATTCTTGCCGCCGGCAGTGATGAATTCCTTACCAAGCCATTTGGTAAAAAGGAACTTCTTGCTGCCATTCAAAATGTACTGCTTCATCACCCAAAGGTAAAGACTGAAGCTGCCCGCCGGTAGCCGCTACCTGCTCTTTTATTCTTTTATTTGAGGCAGCTCCCCCGGTTTTTTTGCCCATTTAGCTTTGCTAAAACTCCAAAAATTATCATTCAATGATAGAATTCTCTGCATCCGGACTCCATAATTTTGCATGAACAAAAAATGGAGTTCTTATGTTTCCGTCAGTTCTCTCAGTTACCCTTCATGGTGATGTTACTGTTATGCAAATCGGCACAGACCCTCAAAACACGGCAGAATACATCTCCGGCCCCTCAGCCATCCGCAAAAAACTTATTTCCGTAAAGGAAGTCAGTGAATCAGGGAGCGTGAACAATCTCATCGTTCTGAACCCATCCCCCAATTATATCTTTTTCACTGATATGGATATGCTGGAAGGTGCAAAACAGAACCGTGTGCTTAATACCTCTGTATTTTTAGCACCTGACTCCAAAACCAATATCCCTGTCAGCTGCGTTGAACGCGGCAGATGGAACCGCAGTTCAATACACTTTGATGCCTCCGATAATCCGCTGCCGTATGAAATCCGCGGGCAAAAAATGAAGTCGGTTGTTGACAGTATGAAAACAAACAAATCCTATATGGCAAATCAGAGTGAAGTGTGGGATAATGTTTCCCATTATCTGCATAAAGAAGATGTAATTTCCCATACAGAAAATGTGGTTGAGGCAATCTCTAAATCCATGCATGAAAAACGGAGCAAGTTTGCAGAAATTAATCCTTACGAGGGTGCCAACGGGGTTGCAGTATTCTACAAAGGTAAACTGAAAAGTCTGGATATTTTTAACCGTCCTGATATATATCAGGAATATCTCCCCAAGATAACCTCCGGCATATTCCTTTCCCTTGATCCTGAAGAGAAACAGAAGGATTATGATGCCGATAAACTGAAATATGAATTGCTGGATACCATTGATACCTTTATTAAATCAGATGCAGAAGTCATTCCTGCAATTGGCTGCGGTGAACAGAAATCTTTTGAAAACAAAAGTCTGAGAGGATATATGCTCACGCACAATAATTCCATCATTCATCTGACTATGGTCGGCAGAATCTAGTTTTTGTTTCCTTGCATAGTTAGTTCCTTTCTTGTTGGTTAGGGGCCCCGCTTCGGCGGGGTCTTTTTTATTTCAGGAAAACCATTTTGCTGCCAAGCACCGCACTGCTGCCTGTTTCATCTTTTGCCGAAACTGTATAAAAATATATACCGCTCGGATGCGCCGACAAATCAACTCTCTTTTCATGCCTGCCCGCTTCCAGATTCTCATATCTTTCACTGAGCAGTTCCCTGCCTAGGGTATCATAAATCCGCAGACTCACCCCACTCTGACGAGAGAGCATAAAAGTGATGTTGGTTGAAGGATTAAACGGATTCGGGTAGTTCCCAAGCAAGTTAAATTCTTTTTGCTCTCTGTCATCCGGTAAAGCCCCTTCATCTGCGCCGGTCAGCTTAAAGACTTCTAATTCATAAAGCGAATATCCCCATTCAGTACCCCGCCGGATGAGCAGCATGCGCAGGTATTTACCGCTGCCGGTAACAGGAATTTCCTCAACACCCCCCTGACCGTTATTGCGGTAAAACAAGTTGGTCCAGTTCAGCGAATCATTACTGGACTGTATATAATACTCCTTACCAAACGCATTTTCCCACACTAAACGTATCATGTTAAACTCTGTCTGTGCCCCAAAATTTATTACCAATTGCTGCGGGTCAGCAAATGCCGAAGACCAGCGAGTGCCGTAATTGCCGTCAACCATGCGATATCCTTCCAACCCGGGACCTTCAATAGAAGTCACATAGATGGATTTTCTCTGCGCCAGATTTTGCGGCGGTACGGGATACACCTTAAATACCGCGGCTGCAGTATTATTATTCGTATACGTTTCACTCATTGAGCCATCATAATTAACCTGTGCTTCCACCGTATTTTCTCCCACCGTTTCAGCATTCCAGAAAATACTTGCACCTTCCGGAGTATCACCATTAAGAAAAACCATACCGCCTGTTTTCAGCGAGTTTATAAAACTAATTGACTTGCTGATAACTGTTCCATTTACCTTAAAATGCACTTTAACTGCCGTGCCCGCCGGAGTTTCACCTGTCCCGCGGTTTACTACCGTTGCTGCAAACTGCACTTTATCCCCCGGCAGCGGATACCTAGGTACGGTATATATATTTGCAATCTGCAGATCAGGCAAAAGCTGTGATGCGGTTACCGTAAAGTTATTCTGTTCCGGCAGATTATCTGAGGAGTTGCCGGCTTTTAGCGTATATACTCCCTCTTCAACCCTGTACTTTAGTGACTGATCATCATAATAGTACAGCATCTCCGGAGTTATGGTGAACGTAACGGTTTTACTCGCTCCCGGTTCAAGATATACTTTTTCAAATCCGATCAATGACTTTTTATCACGGTACACGGCACTTTGTTCCTTGCTCAGGTAAAACTGAACCGTTTCAGTGCCGGCTCTGCTCCCTAAGTTTGAAACGGTGATATATGCTGTAACATTCTTTCCGTTACTGACAGATGAATTTTCAAACGTAATTCCTGAAAATGCAAATGAAGTATAACTGAGCCCGTATCCAAAGGCAAATTGCGGTGTGAAGGAGTTGTTATCAAACCAGCGGTATCCGCAGCCAAAATCATTGGTGAAATCAAAATCAGTAATAAGCGGTCCTAACTGCGCATCACTGACGGGAATGGTAACCGGCAGCTTACCCGACGGATTATACTCGCCAAATAATACTTTTGCTATTGCATTACCCCCTTCCTGTCCCGGATAAAATGCCTGCAGCAAACCTTTGACATTGTTTATATATCCGCTCACGCCGGTTATGCCGCCGCTGATTAACACCACTATAAGATTAGGATTAACCGCCGCAAGCTGCTGTATCATCTGCTTCTGATTACCCGGCAGCTCAATTGATCCGTTTGCTCGGTCTAATCCTTCCCCCTCCTGAGACTGATCTAACCCTCCCACGTATATAACAATCTCTGCCTGCCCTGCTTTTGTTAAAGCATCCTGATAGTCAGATGAAAACCCGCCTCCTATGGTGCAACCTTCGGCATAGAGCACTTTTGAAACACCTATCATGTTTTCAATCCCCTGCCGCGGTGATACAGAATAAAACGGCGTAACCCAGCTGCTGCCTGTGCCATCCAACGGAAGCACATTTGCATTAGGGCCAATCACTGCTACGGACTGTACCATTGTTTTATCAAGCGGCAGAATATTGCCGCTGTTCTTTAACAGAACAATTCCTTTCATTCCCGCTTCTAAGCAGAGCTGCTGGTGAGCAGTGCTGTTTAAATCTGCTGCAACACCGTTCGGTATATATTCAGTCATCCCTGCAATTATCTTTGTCCGCAGAACATTACGGACTGCCTTGTTAATATCATTGATGGAAATGGCATTGCTGTTCAGCAGATTCATCAAATCATTCTGATAGTGATCCGAACCCATGCATATATCATTACCCGCTTTTAACGCCTTCCCTGAGTTTTTTACCCCGCCCCAATCGGAAACAACATAAAACGGAAATCCCCATTGCGTCCGCAGTATATCCGTCAGCAGGGAATAACTTTCCGCCGCCTGATGCCCGTTAACTGAATTATATGCACTCATCACTGATAATGCTCCTGCATCCTGCACACTCTTCCGGAAGTTTAATCCGTAGTGTTCAAGCAGCTGCCTTTGGGAGATTGTATAATTGTTGTTCGTGCGGTTTGCCTGCCGGTGTTTTCCGTTATAATGTTTGGCAGTTGCAAACGCCGCAGTGGACTGCACTCCCTTAAGCGCCGCAGCGTTTATATATGCATTCAGCACGGGATCCTCCCCGCCGCTTTCCGGAGTTCTGCCATTGCGCGGGTCTCTGGTCATATCCATTGCCGGTCCCAGCATCTGATGTTTTCCCTTTGCACGGAACTCCTTCCCCATTGCCAGGCCGACTCTCCAGGCAAGTGCAGTATCCCACGTAGCCGCCATTGCTATCCCCACAGGAAACGAAGTTGCCATACCCTCCCTTACACCATGGGGACCATCAGCCATTATAAAACCGGGAATATTCAGGCGTGTATTATCCTGCGTATTCATCCCCCCTTCTTTATGCAGCTGCAGTATTTTTTCCGCCGTGGTCATTTGAGCCAGTATGGAATCTATCCGTTGCTCAATGCTCTGCGGGAATGATGAAAATGATAATAATATTATTAAAAAGATAATCTTTTTCATTGGGCGTATTTCGGCAATTTTAAATTTATGTCAGAAAAACCATAATAATGCATATTCTGGCACATTTTTCCCCCATTACGGTCGAGACCAAACATGCCGGAATACAGGTCATTCTAAATCATGCAACTATTACGCCAAAATCTGCCGGATGGAGAATGTTTCCAGGAGTCATAAAAAAACATTTCTTTGCATAATCTCTCGCTGCATACAAAATCACCGACCCTCTGCTTGTAAGGCAGATTGCTGAACAACAAATATAATTTTACGG
>CAYYJL010000118.1:0-7521 GCA_964472245.1 uncultured Ignavibacteriaceae bacterium
CTAATCTTAGTTTCCCGGGATTCCGTCTCTTTGTATTCAGTCCTCCGTTCATTGGTATTGGTACGGCTTTCTGATTTATTTTCCCTGGTAACACGGGGAGTTTCATCTTCCTTTCTGTTGATAACACGGTTGTTATCCTTTTCGGAATCTTTCCTCGACCTGATATCGGGAGTTTCATCTTTTACATTAACGCGGCTCCTATCGCGGTCAATTTTTACATCATCTCTTCTGCTGTCATCTTTAACGCTTCTTTTTTCAATCTGATAATCAGTTTTATCATCGTCACGTACTTTATCCCTGTCCACGGTCCGTATTCTTAAAGTTGAATTATCAACGGATTCGGATTTATCCCTGCGGGCATCTCCGTCACGGGTTATTTCAATCCGTTTTTCATCGAATACATTTCCGCCACGGTCTCTGATAATATCTCTGTCAACTCCCGTATTGACGAAACGGTCTCTGTCGCGGGTAACTTCATTTCTTAATCCGCCCCGGTCAAGAATTTTTCTGTTATCATATTCAGACACAACTTCCCTGTCAAGTGAAGATGAGCCGAAATTGCGGTAACGGACAAAGTTGTATGAGCGGTACCGGTATCTGTCATGGTTATGGGTAATCCCGAGACGGATATATATATTTACAACAGGTCCCATAGGAGCCCAGCCAATATAGTCATCATTATAGCACCATTCTACCCAGGCAGGTGCCCACTCGTAATCAGGAATCCAAACCCAGCCGTAATAATCATCATAAGCCCAGCGGCCGTAATGATAAACGATGTGGCCAAATGGTTCGTAGGAATTCCAATACCAGCCGTAATTGGTATAAATCCAATTGCCGCGGACATATGGCTTAAAATGTCTGAATCGTTTATTTGGCTTCCACACGATGATATCCGGTGCTATTTCAATCCATCTGCCGTAGGGGGAAAGTTCCCCGTAGAAGACTCCTATGGAAACACCAAATCTTTTTGCTTCAGTATTTTCTACTGCTCCTGCAAAAATAAGGAGTGCGAGAATGAACATTAACTTTTTCATGGCTTATCCTGTTAAGATGTTGTTTACTGCCTAAATCCAAATAACATGCCATGAAAGAATATGCAAATTCAGCCCAAAATCCCCGTATAGTTACATGGATTGTCTATTAATTTATACATCCGTTTGTACAAAAGTGGACTTGAATGAAACTGCAAAAAAATCAGAAAAAAGGAATTATTTGAATCTACCGGCTGTTTATTACATCATACAAAGAAAAACAGGATTAGATTTTGCAGCCAGAAATTTTCACAGAAGTACAAAACAAGGGAATTGATTACGATTCATATATAAAGCATATTACTGAGATAATAAACCGACCGGTTGATGAAAAAGTAACAGATGAGTTTAAAGAAAAACTGGGATATTATCCCCTGAACCTGTACCGAATGAACCGCATCTATAAGACTTTTGTACCTGCGGATGAAAGTATAAGGGTGTTAAGCACCATAGACTCCAACCTGACAGTTATGGTAATAACAGAGGGCTGGTGCGGTGATTCAGCCCAAATCGTCCCGGTAATAGCCAGGTTGACAGCGCTCATCCCAAATGCAGAATTGAAATTAATTTTAAGAGACCAAAATCCTGAAATAATGGATGCATATCTGACTGATGGCGCCCGCAGCATTCCCAAACTTGTCGTATATAATGAAAAGGGTGAAGAACTGTTTATCTGGGGTTCGCGTCCGGAAGAAGCACAAAATCTGGTTGTCTCTTTAAAAGCTGAAGGAAAGACTAAGCAGGAATGGGAAGAAAAACTGCATATCTGGTACGCACGCAATAAAGGTAAATCTGCGGAATCAGAAATTATCCGCAAATTTGAGGCAATAAGGCCTGTCCTTTCTATGGCAGGTTAACTTCTTCTTTTAATTTGGTTGTGTCCACCTCCACCCTACGGAGAAGAAACATACCGATGATAAAGAAAACTGCGGTTGAAAAAATTGCTGCCTTTTGACTATGTGTGGTAAAGGAGACCAGTCCGAACACTAGCGGACCGATAATTGCCGAACTTTTCCCAAACAGAGAATAAAATCCAAAAAATTCTGTTCTCTGTGCTGCGGGAGTCAAGCTGGACATCATGGATCTGCTTGCTGACTGACTCGCGCCCATGGAAATCCCTGCCAGCAGTCCGACTACATAGAACCCCTCCTTAGAACTTACAAACAGTGCAAGTGCAATGGTGAAAAGCCAAATAAACAGACTGATAAAAATTGTCCTCTTTTGCCCGATAGAATCTGCCACTATCCCCAGCACGACAGAACCAATGATAGCGGTAGTTTGAACAGTTGCAAAGAAAATGATAAGTTCCATCTCAGTAAAACCAAGAGTTGTACTGGCATAGTTACCTGCAAAAAAGATTACCGTATTTACCCCTTCTATGTAAAAGAAATATGCCAGCAGAAATCTGGATAGGTTTTTATACTGCGGTAAATGTTTGAGGGTATACGTAACACGCTTCCACCCGATTGATATATAAGACTCTTTGAGTTCAACTTCACGCCGGTTATCACTCAGGAAGATAAATAACGGTGTGGCAAAAACGGCAAAAAAGAGAGCGGAAATTAAAAAGCTTTCTCTTATCAAACCTTTTTCAATAAACGGAAATAGTATCAACAATGTAGTAAGTGAGCCCACGTACCCCATGGCGAAGCCGTAACCGCTCACCCTGCCGTAATTTTTAGGCGTAGTTATTTCCGGCAAAAAAGCGTCATAGAAAACAAGACCGGCTTCAAATCCAATGTTTGCGAGTATAAAGAAGATAATTGCAATTAATATATCTCCCTGTTCAACTGTAAAAAGAGAAGCGGTAAAGACTATGCACAGTGAGGTAAAGAAAAGCAGAAACCTTTTCTTACCTGCAGAATGATCTGCTATGGCACCTAAAACCGGAGAAAGCACTGCAGTTACTATCATCGCAACTGATGTGGCTATGCTCCAGTATAAATCCCCTATCGGCTGATTGCCGGCAACTTCCTTTTTAAAATATACTGCAAAAAGGAATGTGACAATGGTTATTGAGTAAGATGTATTGGCAAAATCAAATAACGTCCAAATAAAAATCCGGAATTTATTGTCTTTTTGCATCCGTACCGTTCCGTAGAGATTTATCCAGGGTTCCTCTGCCTGTTTTATTAAGGCGGTCAACCGATTTTACGTTTTCCAGATATTTATCCAGAATTCCATTCACAAATTTGCCGGAGCTTTCAGTGCTGAATTCCTTTGAAAGGTCGATACATTCGTTGATGGTAACTTTGGGAGGAATATCGCTGAAATAATTTATTTCCGCCATACCCATCTTGATGATTATTAAGTCCATCACTGCAATCCGCTCGATAACCCAGTTTTTAACTGTTTCTTCCAGCTCCAAATCAAACTTTTTCCAGTTGATTATCACACGGTCAACAAGACTACGGGCAAACTCCCTGTCTGCCGGATTTTTTTCTTCATTGAAAACGGTGTTAAATAGGTAGTCTATGCCATCTGATTTAAAATAATATGCGTAAAGAATCTGCAGGCATTTTTCTCTGATTATTCTTCGTTTACTTTTTCTGGGTGTTAATTGTATCATAAAAACTTAAATATATTAAATTGCGAACAGCCAAAAGATTATCAGCGCAACCGATTCACGGGAAGTAGTATAAAACTGCTGGGTGAATGAGTGATTACTTTCCACTCCTTTGAGTGCAGGATTGATGTTAAAGAACCCTGCCATTTGTTTAATCCTTGGCAGATGAAAAGAGTCAGAAATTACCAATAGGTTTTGTATTTCACTTTTGGTTTTGTAATGATTTTTAATAAATCTCAATTGTTCCAGGGTTGAAGTAGTTTTATTTTCAAACTCAATTTTATCTTTTGGTACTTCATTCCGGATAAGGTATGCTTGCCCTGCCTCGGCTTCTGAGAGACGGCCCGGCGAGTTCCCTCCGGTTAGAAAAAAAATTTTAATTACACCTGAAGTATATAAACTAATTCCTGTATCCAATCTTCTTTTCAGCGAGTTACCCGGAGTATTTTCCTTTGTAACAGCAGAACCGAGGATAAAGCCGGTAAGAAAGTTCCCTTTGGAATTCAGGTTATTATCAGCTGAAACACAATAGAAAAACGAAACAAAAAACAAGAGTATTGAAAAAATAGCTGCGTTTACACCCGTCCGGATAATCAGGAGATTTTGCGCCTTTGAAAGCTGAAGCCAAAAATGTGATATAAATCCGAGTATTACCAGATAATGGGCAGCAAACAAAATACCCGCAAGTATGTAGAATAACTTGTAATCCCAATAAACGATTGCCATCAAGGCAGTATTTTCTGAGACGATTACAAAATACCCGATTACTGTAAGAGCGATGCCAAGCAATATAAAAACAGGAAATTTGGTCAGGCCGTTATCCGGTTTGCGTTTTTTCCGGAAGGTGACAAAGGTATAGAGCATACCCAAAACCAATACAAGAATGAGATGGATGAGGTTGCCGGGTTGGAGTAAATCAACATCGGCCAGCGTAAGTCCGTTTAAATAGTATTTTACCGCTAGTGTTACCACCAAGTCGGTTAAAAGTATTATAAGACTTACAAAGAGCAGCATCTAAGAAAATGAAATTAAATTTTACTTTGCAAAGATACGAAAAACAGGGAAATGTTTAACATTTCCCTGTCTTCATAAAACCTGCTATTTTGCAGCAATTCTGCTGAAAAAGGCCTTAAGAGTATCCCTTGTCTCTTCAATGGTTGTGTAAATAACGGGGACCAAAACGAGGGTGAGGAACGTAGCAAAAGCAAGACCGAAAATCACGGCTATACCCATAGATTTCCAGAAATCAGCACTTTCACTGCCTGTTGAAAATGAGAATGTATAAAGGTCAAATCCGTACCCAAAAGATAGAGGTATCAGCCCGAGAATTGTGGTAATTGCAGTAAGAGTAACCGGTCTGAACCTGGTTAATCCTGCTGTGATCACTGCTTCTTCTCTGCTGGCTCCCTTCTTCCGGAGCTGGTTTGTATAGTCAATCAATACAATGTTATTGTTCACCACAACCCCGGCAAGACTTATGACCCCGATTCCCGTCATAATTATACCAAAAGGCATCGTGTAGACAATCAACCCGAGGAACACACCCACCAGAGAAATAATCACCGCCGACATAATAATCAATGGCTGGTTGAGTGAATCAAACTGAATAACGAGAATGAGGAAAATCATGAGTATTGCAATTAAAAATGCCTTACCTAAAAATGCACTTGCCTCATCCTGCTCCTGACTTTGTCCTGTGAACTCAAGACGGTATGCCTGCGGCATCTGATAATCAGCCAGTTTTGTCTTAACGCTCTGCAATACATCATTTGGATTAAATCCTTCTGCCGCCTCTGCAGTAACAGTAACAACGCGTTTAAGGTCTTTCCTTCTTATCGCACCAGGACCTTTACCGTTGGTAATTTCTGCAACACTGATAAGAGGGACTGACAGGGTTTTACCCTGGTCATTGTTATATATAATCTTCAGATTTTTCAGTGCATCAACAGATTCACGCTGATCTTTACGCAGTCTTACCGTTATGTCATACTCATCTTCTTTCACACGGTATTTAGATGCAGTTGTTCCGTTAATCGCGGTACGGATAAAGTTTGCTATGGTTGTCGTGCTTAACCCGTAAAGAGCTGCTTTTTCTCTGTCAATATCAACCCGCATCTCCGGTTTACCTGCGTCGTAATTATCTTTCAGGTCAACCAGTCCGGGGACATCCTTTATATACTCCCTCACTGCTGCTGCGATTTCACCTAATCTGGTAAAATCATCACCGCTGATTTCAATATTAACAGGAAGACCAACCGGTGGTCCGTTTTCCTGCTGTTGAATGGTGATATCTGCACCAGGTATATCAGAAACCAGTTCTCTGATAGATTCAGTTATTTCAATGGAACTGGTATCCCGGTCTGCATAATCCTTAAACTGAATAGTTGTGGTGGATTTATTTGGTGTTGAGCTTCCGGCATCAAACGGGTTTGTCGAAGAACCGACAACAATTGAAACATCTTCCACATCAGAGTAGTTTCTGCCTAACATGCGTTCTTCTACTTCTTTGGTTATGCGGTCAGTTTCCTCCAGGTTCGTACCTGTCGGAGTTTCTACATTTACATAAATTCTTGCCGGTTGTGTCGTAGGGAAGAACTCCACTCCCTTGCCGATTGCACCATATAATTGAGTTATAAAAATAAGTGTTAGAAACGCTCCGAAGACAAATCTCAGCCGGACATTACTGAATATAAACAGTGTTCCAACAATTGCTGCCAATGTTATTATAAGTTCAACCCAAATGGGGAGAACACCTGCAATAGCACCTTCAATTATGAAAACGAGAATAAATCCTAAGACTCCGTACCAGTTTCTTTTATTAATTTTTTTGTTGAGGTCTCTTGGAGTTGAAACTGCATAGCGGAGAGTTTTTTCATACATCTCAATTGTTTTGGGAAGAAGCTTCTCATTGAAGAACTCCGTGGTCTTCCGGAATGGCAGAGAGATTTTACCCCAGATTCCTTTCGGTCTGCTCTTAGTTTCCAACTTCATAAACTCAGCCGCAACCACAGGGTTGATAACCAAAGCCACAAAAAGAGAAGAAAGAAGAGTTATGATGAGAACCGACGGAATATAAAACATAAAATCACCGACTACTCCCGGCCAGAAAAGAAGCGGAGTAAACGCTGCTACCGTTGTCAAGGTCGAAGTAATTACCGGCCAGGCCACCTCCCCGGTTGCCTCTTTAGCAGCGGTTTTTAAATCTTTGCCTTCCTCAAGGAACCGGTATATATTCTCGATAATTACAATAGCATTATCTACTAACATACCTAACGCAAGAATAAGCGCAAACAAAACCACAAAGTTTAACGTTACGTTCAGCATCTGCAGAACAAAGAACGAAATGAGCATGCTGAACGGAATGGCTATCGAGACAAAGAAAGCATTTCTAAACCCAAGGAAAAAGAAGAGTACAGCGATAACCAGAACCAATCCGGAAAAGATATTATTTTCCAGGTCCTTCACCTGCAAATCTATCTCCTTGGACTGGTCTGAGGTAATACTGAATTTTATGTCAGCAGGTAACTGCTTTTGTCTTTCCGCCAAAGTTGTTTTAATCTCATTGGCAATACGGATAATATTCTCCCCTACTCTTTTGGAAATTGAGATAGAGACAGCATCCGTACCGTTAAGACGTGCATAGGTTGTCCTGTCCTTAAAGGAATACGTTACCTCGGCAACATCGCGCAGATAAATCGGTTTCCCGTCCTTTACCTTTACGATAAGATTTTCAATTATATACGGTTTTGTAAACTCACCGGGAATTCTCACCAAAAAGCTGGTTTCATTTACATCAATTGAACCGCCGGGTATTGTTTTATTCTCTTCTGCGATAGACTGGTTAATATCATCAAAGCGGATATTATAATGCTGCAGTTTTACAACGTCAACATCCACCTTAACTTCTCGCTCCATACCTCC
>CAYYJL010000119.1:0-7515 GCA_964472245.1 uncultured Ignavibacteriaceae bacterium
TTTAGGAGTTGATCTGCCGCTTTGGCCATCCGGTAATCATTTGGGGAAATATTATTTCAATAATAATCTAGTCTATGGTTTTTCAGCGGCAGCCCGAATAACAGGGGGAGTGTATTTTGAAGGAAATAATAATGTCATTGTTAGCAATTTTGAACGTGAGATGTTTGTTCTCAGGGATATCACATTTATTTCTATTAAGAACAATATTACATACCGGGATTTTTTTGGACAATATGGGGCTACTTCAGGCCCCAGAATAAGATCCGAGGGCGAGATGATAAACAATATTGTTTATGCGGTGCTGCCCGGACTCAATTTAACTAACGGAGTGAGTTTTAGCAGTTCTCCTCTGCCAAACCTTAAAATCGTGAATAATATTTTCTCAGGTGTGGACAGGATTATTGAAACGGTATTCCCAACGGACACAGCTCGTGATGTGAACTACAATATTTTTCATAATTATTCTCAGCTTTCCAACGGGGTTGTTGTTGGCAGCAATAACATTGAAGCGAACCCTATGGTTAAAGCAGACAGTGCAGATTTCCGGTTGGATATTAACTCACCTGCCATTAATGCAGGCGACCCCAGTATCCTTGATGTTGACGGGAGCAGAAGCGATATAGGTCCTTACGGCGGTCCCTTTGGCATCAGTTATGAATATCAGGATTATCCTCCCCGTACTCCTTTTAATCTATCAGCCGTGCAAACAGGGGACACTCTGCAGCTTCGGTGGAGAAGAAACACAGAATCAGATTTCCGCAACTATATTGTTTACCGCGACAGCGTCAGTAATTTTATGGTTGATTCCTCCAAAATAATTGCTCAGCTAACCGATACCTTTTATACATTTGTGCTTAAACCGGGGATAAACTCCTTTCGTGTAAGTGCGGTTGACCGTCAGGAAAATATTTCTTTACCAAGCACGGCATTAAACATCGGCGTAACCTCTCTTGAGGAAGATGAAACAAAGGAATTTTCCTATGATGAAATAGGGCAGAACTACCCGAATCCGTTTAACGGCAGTACGGTAATACCTGTGCATTTAACTGGACCCCGATATGTAATAGTTGAATTATACAGCATAACCGGGGAGCAGTTAGGGTATGCAGCCAACGGGTATTATGAGCAGGGGTATCATGAAATCCGGATTGGATCATATATACAGCAAAAGAAACTCCCTTCGGGAATTATTTTTTACCGCTACACGATTAAATCCCCCGAAAACATCCCCCTCCGCCATGGCCTTGGCAAGATGATTTTGCTGAAGTGAGGGTCACCGCTATTCCATAAAATCCTATTTAAAGGTATCGTGGAGCAAGGTGCAATTTATGATGACCGCCTTTTTTATTGGTTCCTTTATGTCTTTTAGCTTTGGGTTGGTATATTTCAGGTTCAAAATCGCCGATTTTATATTCTTATGATTAACCTGAAACAGAAGGAATCCACGATGAAAGAAATTAAAAAATTACTTTTTTTACCCCTTATAGCAGCTGCTATCCTGTTTTTTCAGGGGCATACCCCTCCGGAAGAGGGGATGTATCCGCTCAGTGAAATTTCCAATGTGGATCTGGTTAAAGCCGGGCTGAAGATTGACCCGAAGGATATTTATAATCCCGGTAACATCAGTATTGTTGATGCGCTGGTGCGCGTTGGCGGATGTACCGGCTCGTTTGTTTCTGGTGAGGGGCTCATCCTGACGAACCATCATTGTGCGTTTGACTATGTTCGCAAGGCAAGTACACCTGAAAATAATTATCTTGAGAACGGATTTTTTGCTGCAAACAAGGGAGTGGAAATTCCGGCAGAGGGTTTAACCTGCATGATAACGGAGGATTACCGAGATGTCTCCGCCGAGATTTTATCAGTTGTACGCGGGGTGAGTGATCCCGCCGAAAGAACCAAGGCAATACAAAAAAAGATTCGGGAAATTGTTGACCGTGAAGAGAGCAAAAACAGCGAGATACGGGCAGAGGTTTCCGAAATGTTCATCGGGCAGAGTTATGTGTTGTTTTTATACCGCACGATAAAAGATGTCCGCTTGGTATATATACCTCCGCGTTCAATCGGTGAGTTTGGCGGTGAATCGGATAACTGGATCTGGCCGCGTCATACAGGAGATTTTTCTTTTCTCCGTGCATATGTGGGCAAGGATGGAAAGAGCGCGGATTATTCCAAAGATAATGTGCCGTATAAACCAAAGAGACATCTTAAAGTAAACGCCTCGGGTGTTGACGAAGAAGATTTTGTGTTTATACTCGGGTATCCCGGCAGGACGTTCCGTCATCAGCCGGCTGCGTTTGTAAAGTATCATGAAAACGTTTTGCTGCCGTATATAGAGGATGTGAACCGCAATCTTATTGATGCATTTGAAACACTCGGTAAAAAAGACGAGGCGGTTAACCTGAAACTTGCGGGCAGGATAAAATCACTGGCCAATGTTCAGAAAAACTACACCGGCAAGATGATGGGAATGAGACGCCTGAATCTGACTGATAAAAAGGAAAATGAAGAAAAAGAACTGGCTAAGTTTATAGATTCTGATCCGGTGTTAAAAGCTCAGTATGCAGATATATTCCCCGAAATTGAAAAAATATACAACCGGATGTTTGAGCTGGGCAGGACGCAGCTGGTTACGGCACAGTTACGCTCCCAGACATCAAAGCTCCGTCTTGCAAATTTTCTGATAGAGTATGCAAAAGAGTCCAAAAAAGAGGATGCCTCACGCAGGTCTCTGTATGCAGAAAAGAACAGGAAGCAGCTGTTTGAAACAGTTGAGGGTATATATAAAACTTATAATGCTGATGCAGACAGAGCGGCTCTGCTGAAAATTGCAGGTGATGCACTCGCCATGCCGGAAATGAAAAATGCGAAGTTTATCAGCAGGTTTGCATCCGGAGACGGGTCATTTGCAAAGATTGAAGAATTTGCCCAAATGCTTGCGGATGAGCAGGTATATAACACCTACGAAAAGTTTGTGGATGTGTTTGAAGACAGTGACCTGGATGAAATTATTACCGGCTCTCCTGTGCTGAGCTATATGCAGGCATTATCAGACGAATATGCTCCTCTTGAAAAAGAATATGATGCCATGAGCGGAAAACTCAATCCCCTTATGGCAAAACTGCTAGAGGTGAAAAAGTTATGGCAGAAGAAAAACTTTATCCCGGATGCTAATTTTACCCTTCGGCTTACGTATGGGTATATACGGGGATATACGCCGCGCGATGCAACGTATATGAAACCAATCACCACGCTGCGCGGCCTGATAGAAAAAAGCTACATGGGCGGGGACTATACAATACCGCAGAAACTGAAAGAATTGTATGATGCAAAGGACTACGGGCAGTTCAAGCATCCTAAACTTGGTGATGTTCCCGTTGCAATATTGTATAATATGGATACTTCCGGCGGAAACTCCGGCAGTCCCATCATGAATAACAAAGGGGAGTTGATAGGGGTTAACTTTGACCGCGCTTTTGAGGCGACCATAAATGACTATGCCTGGAGCGAAAGTTACAGCAGGTCAATCGGGGTTGATATCCGCTACATTTTATGGGTAACCCAAAAATTTGGCGGAGCCACCCATCTGCTGAAGGAAATGGGCATTTAAGCCAAAATAAATGATGTTTACAGCCCTGGTTTGGAGATTTTCCAGGCCGGGGCTTTTGTATAAGGGTTATAACATAATAGTTGCATAATAACATAAGGAATGTTATTATGCAACTGAAATAATTTCAGATTTGTATGGATACTTTAGAATACATTAAAGAAATGACCGGAGCCAGGGTGGTCGTATCTGAGCCCGCTGCTTTTTATGCAGCAGAACTCCCATTGTTTCTCAGAAAACGGAAGCGTTCCTTTGTTAGAGTTGAAGAGAGAGAGGTTGTATTTGAATACAGGGAATCTATGGATGAGGAAACCCCTCTTCAGATAGAAAAACAGAAAGAATCACTTGAAAAGATATTTAACAGACCGGTAGTATTTTGTTTTGAGAAGCTTGAATCATTCCAGAGAAAAAGACTGATTCAAAAAAAGATAGCTTTTATTCACAAGCATAAACAAATGTATATGCCGTTCCTATATATTGACTTGAAAGAATACGGGGTAACCAGAAAAGCAGAGCGGAATGTATTCAGCCCTGCGGCGCAGTGTATGTTGCTTTATCATTTACTTAAACAACCTCTTGAAGGGCTTGTCTTTTCTGATATTAGTAAACTTCTGCCATATTCTTCCATGAGCATCACAAGGGCGGTTCAGGAGTATCAGGCACATGGTCTGTGTGATGTTGCGGGTTCTAAAGAAAAAAAGATATTCTTTAAGTTTGCTCCAGCAGAGCTGTGGGAACAGAGCAAAAGTTTATGTGTAAGTCCGGTAAAAAAAATTTATTATACGGACGAAATTAAATCAAACAAATATATATTATCAGGAGAGCCGGCACTTGCGAAATATACGCTTATTCAGGACCCCGGAGTTCCGTGTTACGCAGTTTCCAGAGCTCAGTTGGATGAATTGAGGAAATTAAATCAGTTTCTTACGTCTTATGTTACCGGTGGTCCATGCATTGAAGTATGGAGTTACGATCCGGCTCTGCTTACCAAAGAAAAAATAGCCGATCCACTGTCACTCTTTCTCAGGTTTGTCGATGAAGAGGATGAGAGAATTCAGAGCGCTATATCAGGATTACCTTTTACATCCTTAGATATACAATAAAATCCATTTGGGGGGCTTCTTTGATGTGGGGGCGGATGAGGGTTAAAACCTGCCCGCGGTGGTAGGAGGAATGTGAATGGAGATGATATATAATCTGGTACAGAGGTGTGGTGAACTGAATGCCCGCAGAGTTTTTATACGTTATCTCTGTATAAAAGTCGTCTTCCTTCATCGGCCGGAAAAAATCCAGGTATCCTGTGCTGACTTTTTTCAGCGCCTTTTTTAGTTCTTCTTTTTTGTATGATTCCCAAACTTGTACGGGACTTGGTTCTGAGATAATTCTGCTGTACCAGGTCTCACGAGCCGAAATAATATGCCCAAGAATTTCCAGTGCATTGGGCGGTGGATTATCTGCTTTCAGGTATGCATCTATTAACAGGCCGGTTGCCCAGGTATCGTAGCGGATGAGTTGCAGCAGTTCTTTTTTCATAAGTAATGTTTATATATTCTCATTAATTTTTCAGCCGGTTTAGGGGAGTGAATACGAATAACCTGAAAGTCTTTCTGTTATTTCCCAGAACTCTTTCTGCATCTTTTCATCTTTGGCAACCGGCGAAGTTTCTGATACCCTGCTTTTGATAAAATACTTTCCGGTAACTTTTTCAACTTCAGGTGAAGAAGCAAGATATACGGAAGTTTCTGCACCTTCACTCAGTGTTGCACCGCTCATGTTAAAGCCGGCTTTGAGAAGTTTTGTAGTTATAACGCCGGGATGAAGGGTGTTGGAAGTTATAGCAGTATCTTTAAGCCGGACTGCCAGATGAAATGTAAACAACACGTTAGCCAATTTTGAAAGTGCATAAGCATTGTACGGTTCAAACTTTGTTTCACCCTGCAGATTGCTGAAATCCAGATGTGCATTCCGGTGAGCAATTGAGCTTACGGTAACAATCCGTCCCTGCGGGGAGTTTTTCAGGCAGGGGAGCAAAAGTCCGGTCAGGATATAATGGGCAACGTGATTAACAGCAAAAGTCATTTCTAATCTGTCTTCATTAAGCACGCGCTCTTTCATGAATACGCCGGCATTGTTTATGAGCACATCCAGTCTGCCGAACTTAGTTTTAACAAAATCAGCCAGGTTGTGAATTTTTGCTTTTACGCTCAAATCTGCGTTAATATATTCCACATTCTGATTGCCCGATAGAGCTATAATCTCATCTTTTACCTGAGGACCGCTATGGTGATTTCTGCCGTGCATGATAACCGTTGCACCCATTTTAGCAAGCTGCAGGGCTGTTTCTTTACCAATCCCGTCGGTTGAGCCCGTAATAAGAACAATTTTTTCTGTCATGAGCCGTTATGTTATTTTAAGTCTAATCAACAGTTTATAATTTTACACTATGAAATTTAACCATTCCTGAAGCGAGCACAAAAGAATCATGCCCAAAAATCCAAAAAACAGGCCGTATGTTTCGGGTTAATACAACGCAGAGCCGGGATGCCTCTGTGGATATTTTCCGGGGATTGACCATCTTTCTGATGATATGGGTTAATGACCTTGCCGGAGTAACGGGAATCCCCGGCTGGTTAAAGCATTTTCCAGCTGACGGGAATGGGATGACTTTTGTGGATATCGTATTTCCGGCATTTCTCTTCATTTCAGGAATGAGCATACCCCTTGCACTAAAAAAAGGAAAATATGCAGGAATAACCGGGGAATTGCCGCACATCGGAAAGCGGGGGTTTTCCCTTATTGTTATCGGGGTGCTTATGGTGAATATCGGCAGCGTGCATGCAGGGATGACCGGAATGAATAAATATCAGTGGGGGCTGCTGGTGCTGACGGGAATAATTCTCCTTTTTAACAGCCGGTTCAAAGGTAAAAGCGGATTCATCATCAAACTGGCGGGATTGTTCATGATACTGTTTTGTATCTATATATTCAGAGGAGGCAATGCAGAAAACCCGGTTTGGCTGAGGACTCAGTGGTGGGGCATCATCGGTCTGATTGGGTGGGCATATATAGTAACAGCGCTTTTATATACATTTGCCGGAAGGAATCTCCTGGCAACCGGCGCCGGGATGACAGCACTTTTGCTGCTGAATATTGCAGATTGGTCAGGTCTGTTCGGGATCCCGGGTTCACCGGATCTGATACTGAGGCCGGGAATACAAATAGGAGGACACGGTTTTATCATGTGTGCCGGATTGTTTCTGGGATTGTTGAAAGAAACGTATGCCGGTGATGGTTCCGGAGAAAAATTTTATATAGCGGCTGCCATATTTACCGCTCTGCTGTTTGTCTGCGGATATTTACTGGCACCGGGCTTCGGGATTAACAAGAACGATGCAACGGCGGCCTGGTGTCTGTATTCGGCTGCCTGGAGCGTAATAGTATATATGATTGTTTTTGCTGCTCACGGGAAGATATCCCTCTCCCGTCCTGCGCTGATCATTTCCGCAGCCGGCGCCAACGCACTGCTGGCATATTTGCTGCCTGATATCTGGTATTTTATATTGCATGAATCAGGAATAAAACTCTGGAGTATATATAATGAAGGGATTGCAGGGATACTCCGCTCCACGGTATTCGCTGCGGTATTTATTATGGTGGCAGCGTATCTCCATACAATGAATTTCAGATTAAAAGTTTAACGGAAAAAGTATGAAAAAATTTAACGCACACTATATTGCAGGAACACATTGGGACCGGGAATGGTACCGCCCGTTTCAGGAATTCCGCTGGCTGCTTGTTGAAGTGATTAATGACCTGCTGGATATCATGGATAAAAATCCGCATTTCAAGTATTTCCATTTAGACGGGCAGACCTGCCTGCTGAAGGATTATCTTGAAATCATGCCGCA
>CAYYJL010000120.1:0-7491 GCA_964472245.1 uncultured Ignavibacteriaceae bacterium
GGAGATGAACATGTTGTTTAAAAAACACATTACCGAAAAGAATCACGAACCATTGATTAATTACGAGTCTATGGGGCAGGCAGCAAAACTTGCTATCCCCACTCCGGATCACTACTACCCTCTGCTCTATACGCTCGGGCTGCAGGAAAAAAATGAGGATATATCCATCTTTAATGATAAGGCAGTGATGGGCTCTGTTACCATGACCTCGGTTATGTTCGGGGGTAAATAACCATTTCGGATATATAAGTCCGTTCCGGATTCAGCAGGGAAACTTATTGCATCTGCCTTGCAATGAGCAGCGCTGCAGCAATACCGCCAATGGTAAGGAGCACATTGCCGGTAATATTCAAGCCGGCGGATATATATGCCCCATTGCGTAGAAGGGTAAGGGTTTCAAACGAAAACGTTGAGAAAGTTGTAAACCCGCCGCAAAATCCGGTGGTAAGCAGCAGTTTAAGGGGGAGAGGCACATCAGATTTTTCGAAGAAGTAAAAGACAAGAAAGCCGAGGGAAAGACTCCCCAGAAAATTTACCAGCAGCGTGCCGTAGGGGAATTCACCGGGTATATATTTTGCCGCTGCCTCGGATAATATATAACGCAATCCGCCGCCAATGCCGGCACCGGCTGCAACAAAGAGCAGGTTCAGCATTGGTTAAATGCTTTTTATATACTCTAAGCGGAGTGCACGATCTGCTGCCCCGGGAGTCCATTTTTTATTGGAGAGCAAATCACGAAGGTCAAACCCTACGGTAAATCCTTCGCTGACTGACCAGCGGACACCAAGATTCATATATCCTGATCCGGCACCAAAATTTACCGACTGATTATCGTTAAAAGCAAAATCATACTCGGCTATAAGGGAAACATTGCTGCCGATTGTTTTTTCGACGCCAACCATCAGGTTAACAAAGTTATCACCATCCTCGCGCTCAAGACTGTAATTTAAACTTGAGTGGAGGGACATAAATCCGAGGAATGAAAAATTCTTCATAGAGGCAATGAATAAGCCGGGGGATTTAACAGCATACCGGTCTTCATCATTAAAATATTCACCTTTGCCCTGCATGTCAAATCCTATGGTAAATGCGGGAAACGTAAGACTTTCCCTTATGACGCGGTACCTTATAGCTGCTGCGGGAAGCTTATACCATTTTGGGGAACCGGTACCGATGAGGTTTCCGCCACCGTAAGAGATGCCAAAGGAAACATCCTCAAATACTCCAACTTCCAGGCGGGCAATCATAACACCCAGGGGTTGTACATCGGCAGTTACGGAAAAATGGCCTTTTTGCAGGATGCCTGCTGCGGGCATATCAATTAAACTCCGGTATTCAAATTTTGCACCGTCACCGGCAGTTCCCTGAGCAGAAATGGAAATGTGCAAAATACAGATAAAAAGAGTTGAGATTATCTTTTTCATATCCGGTGCATAAACTCCAAAAATGGTTAAATTCTGATTAAACTTACGGGGCACCTTAAAGAATTTACTTCAAGTTACCCCTGCTAAATTACACAAAATAAGGAAGAAATGAAATTAAAAGGGGAAAAATTAAATTTTATCAAACCGTATTCGGGTAGATGAAAATTACGATTTCTGAAGGGAGTATTGCCATCCCGCTGCCGGGGGAAACCCTGATAACCACCTTACCCGGTGTGCTGCGGGAGCGGATTTTGAGAATGCCGTTTTGTTCATCTTTGGATAGAACTTCTACCAAAGCAGCCCCTTCAGTTATTTCAAAGGTGCCTCCCAAAGACCGCCAAGGGGTTTGCCTGCCGAATGAATTAAGTGGTACGATGGTTATAACCGATTCTGATGATGAGTCTGCATACAGACTTTTTGAGGAAGCACCTACTTCTGCCTCATAGATATTAAAAAGATATCCGAACAGGAAAAAGATCAGCAACGCGGCAGCTGCAACGATAATTATAATCAATCCGGCATGTTCCTTCATTGGGATTTACCTGCGCGGCGTTTTTCCTTTTTGATAAAATCCCGCATCAACTGTATCATCCGCATTGCCACTGCATCGGGGATGCCATCATAGTGCCACTGTTTAAAGCGCATATCACACTGATCATTGACGTAATCAATAGCAATGAAAGTTCCCTTATTGCTGAATACGATTTCCGTGGAAAAAAAATCCAGCTTCGTAATGGCAGCAATTTTTTTAGTAATGGTAAGCAGTGGGCCGAGATGGTAAAAATCAAACTGATAGGGAAACAGCTCCTCATATAAGTGAGTCTGATCATCCCACCAGGTAATAACCGGTTGGCTGAAAGCCCAAAAACAGCGGAACCATGCTCTTCTGCCGTCAAGGTATGCGGGAATAATTTTTTCCTGCAGCAAATATTTATCCTCACTGTAATTTCTCCGTTCGGAAAGGACATCATTGAGGGATTCTGCCCCGGTTACTACCCCAACCCCGCCGCCGGTATTATTGCAAGGTTTGATAATAAATGGTCTGCCGAGAATGGCCAGATCCTTGAGGGAAACAAAAATTTCTTCTTTTTCGTCAAACGGGGGAATAATGATGGAATAAGGAACCCTGATACCTGCTGTCATGAACTCCAGATGCATGGTAGCTTTATCAATTGCGTGTGAAACATTTTTATAAGGATTAAAGATGCGCGTTTTTTTTTTAACCAGCAGGTTGCCCAGTGTTTCAAAACGTTCATCAACATCCCATGCCCGGTCTAAATAAAAGCCGAAGGAAAGCTTACGGAGGCGGACTGCTTCGGTAACTTCTTCCACATTGTGGCCGGCTATGATATATGTTTTGAGACCGGCGGCCTGAAGCTCTGATTCAACTGCGTTTATGAAATCTTTGTCATATTCCCAGTCATAAGCCAGAGCCAGGTCAAATTTTTCCATATTTTTTCCTTATTTTTACAAAAATATATTTTAACCTACTCTCTATCAAGTTTATACCTTAAAAATGCGGATATATTTAGGAATTTTCACCCTGATTACAGGAATTTGGCTGGCCGGCTGTTCGGCGGCTCCTGAAACCATAGTGGAAAAAAAAATACCCGAAACCAAAACCAAGCCGAAGAAGAATAATCCTCAGAAAGCGATGGATTATTTTTTACGCGGGATTGCCCTGGAAAACAAGGGAGATCTTGCGTCTGCAATTCTGGAATATCAGGAAGCACTCGAATACGATGAAAAATCCGGTATCTACCACTCCATAGCCAAGAACTACTATCTGCTCGGCAAGATATCTTTTGCTCTTCAGAACGCACACAAAATGATGGCACTTGACTCTACGGTGAGTGATAATTACTATCTTCTTGCTGATATTTATACATCAGCCCGCAAACATGACTCAGCTGCCGTAGTACTGGAAAAACTGCTGGCAATTGATTCCTTTCAGGTACGTGCCTATTACCGGCTGGCAAGACAGTTTGAAGATAAAAAGCCGCTGCGCGCAATTGAATTATACGAGGCACTGCAGCGCAAATTAGGCAAGGAGTGGAATATACTTTTCCGCCTGGCAGAGCTATACGAAAAAACCGGTGCGGATGATAAGTGTATCAATGCTTTGGAGGATATGCTTGTTTTGGACCCTGATAATAAGCAGGTGATGAATTTGCTGGCTGAGTTTTATATAAAAAAATCCCGGCTGGAAGAAGCACACGCGGTCACGGATGATTTTTTAGTCAGTTTCCCTGATGATCTGGAATTGCTGGAAATGAAGGCACGTATATATCTTGCAGCAAAGGATTATAAAAGTGCCGCAGGATATTATGCACGGCTGATAGATGACCCGGATATACACTTTACTTCCAAACTGCGGATTGCACACGAGTTTTATATTGCATCATTGCGGGACTCTGCCCTTATCAGCGATACGAAAGTTCTTTTTACCAAAATGGATAAAGATACCACTGCCTGGGAAGTGAAGATGTATCTTGGTGCCATTGCACTTGAAGAACATGATGACAGCACGGCTATTACATATTTTGAAAAGGTAACTGAACTGGCACCCTGGAATCCGGATGGCTGGATCCGGCTTGGGGGAACATTGTTTGATAACAGGAAGTATGAAAGTGCTGCACAGTTTTTGCTGAATGCAGCTGACCGCTTCCCGGAGAATTTTTCAGTTCAGTTTATCCTGGGGCTTTCTTATGCACAGAGTGATAAAGATTCACTTGCGGAAAAGTACCTGGCAAAGTCACTGGAGCTTAATCCCTCTGATATACAAGCGCTTTCTGCATACGGATATACTCTGAGCCGCCTGAAGCGGAATAAGGATGCAGTAGATTATATGAAAAAAGCTCTGGCAATAGATCCGGGGAACACCAACCTGCTCGGCACACTCGGGCTTATATACGATGCGCTGGGAGATCATGCAGCTTCCGACTCCCTGTACGAAAAAGTGCTGGAAATAGACCCTGAAAACGCACTTGTCTATAATAACTATGCGTATGCACTCTCCAAGCGGGATATCCGTCTTGATGAAGCACTGGACATGGTAACAAAGGCACTAAAAGAGGAGCCGGATAATTCCGCATATCTGGATACCAAAGGATGGATTCTCTTTAAACTGAAGCGTTTTGATGAAGCTGAAAAATATATATCCCGCGCCATTGCAATAGGCGGAGAGCGGCCGGTTCTGATAGACCACCTTGGTGATGTTTTGTACCGTCTTGGTAAAAAGGCAGAAGCATTAGAAAACTGGAAAAAAGCATTTGCCATTGACCCTGCAATTCAGGGATTAAAGATTAAAATAGAAAGAGAATCACTTGATTAAGAAATATATATTTGCTGTTGTATCCGGCTTAATTTTTCTCACCGTAATGCAGGGCTGCGTCCCTTCCAAACCGACGGAAGAGGTGGAAATTCTGGCTGCTGACCGGCTGGTAACAAAACTGGAAGCAAACAGGAGAAAAATTAAAACATTTGAAGGAGAGGGAAGTATCTCCGTTCAGACACCGGCTTTTTCCAACAGTGCCTCGTTCCAGATTATTGTTTCCAAACCGGACAGTATATATTTGGCAATTCAAGGGCCTTTTGGCATTGAGTTAGCTAATGCATTAATTACCAAAAATAATTTTCAGTTTTATAATGCCATAGGCAACACCCTTTACCGCGGGGAAACAAGTGCGGATGTGCTTAAGGAGATATTCAGAATTAACATCTCATTTGCTGATTTGCTGGATGCACTGGCTGGGTCGGTGAATCTTACCACACGGTTATATAAAGTACCTGATGATTTTATGTTTAATCAGAATCAGTATGAGATTATTTACTTTGATACCACCTCACAAAACAGAGTACGGTATATTGTTGATATGAGAGATTTGGGCATCAGGGAGTTTACTGTCAACTCTCCGTCAGGTACTGAACTTTTGAAGGGGATATATTCCCGCTTTGTCACTATGGAAGAAACGGCAATACCAAAATATATCGTAATAGAAAATAAACGGGATAAACAGAAGATTGAAATTGAATATTCAGAAATTAAGGTAAACAAGGGAACTGCAAGTATCAGGTTTGAATATCCGGAAGATGCTGATATAATTGATCTGTGATGAACCGATTGCTTTTTCCGCTGCTCATTATTTTTCTTGCTGCTTCTTATGCACAAAGCATAGAAAATAAGAAGAAGGAACTGGACTCACTCAGAGGCGGGATCAAGGAGATTGAGCAGCTGCTTAAACAGAATAAGGAGCAGGAAAAGCAGACTATTAAAACAATAGACCTCTATGCTAAGCAAAATTATCTTTTAAATAAGCTGATCAACGAGATTAGTACAACGCTCGAAACCAAAAATAAAAATATTGCTGAGCTGACAAACCGGATTGATGATATCGGGAAACAAACTGACTCGCTTAAAAAGGGGTATTCAGATTATGTGGTTTCTGTGTATAAGGGGATGCATGAAAATATCTGGATGTATATTCTCTCATCGGAATCATTTACAGAAGCTGCCTACCGCTATTATATGGTGAGAAGAATAACCAACTCCGGCAAACGCACACTTGCCAAGCTGGATAGTGCAAGATCCCGTCTGCAGAATCTGACAGCGCAGCTGCGGACTGAGCAAAAGGAGCAGGAAGAGCTGCTGGCAGATAAATCGGGTGAGGAAAAAGTGCTGAATGAAAAACTGCGGGAGAGGAAAGAGCTGCTGGTGAAAATCCGTAAAGATAATGCAGCGCTCCGCAAAGATCTTGTAGAAAAAAAGGAAAGTGAAAAGAAAATCAGCAGCATGATTGCCGGCTTGATTGAAGAGGAACGGAGAAAAGCAAAACTAAGGGAAGAAGAGTTGGTACGTAAAAAGCGGGAAACAGAAGAAAAGAAGAGTACTGCAAACAGCAATCCGCCTGTAAAAACAAGTAAACCGCAGAGGGAAGCAGAGGAAGAAACTTTTGCTGATATATATAATCTACCGGGAAATACCGAATTCAACCTGCTCAAAGGAAAGATGAGCTGGCCTGTTAAAAGCGGTGTAATTATCAGGAAATTTGGTGAGAATAGAAATGAAAAGCTCAACACGATAACGCTGAACTACGGTATTGACATTAAAAGCAAACCGGATAGTGATGTACAGCTCGTACACGATGGAGTGGTATCTGTGATTGAGTGGCTCCCGGGATACGGCAGTGTTGTTATAGTGACACACTCAAAAGATTACCGTACGGTTTACGGGCATCTTGGTTCAATAAATGTGAAGCAGGGTGAACGGCTGAAAAAAGGGACCATTTTAGGTAAAGTGGGTGAAAGTTTAGAGGGGTATATACTTCATTTCCAGATTTGGAATGACCGTAATAACCAAAATCCTGAAACCTGGCTTGCAAGAAAATGAGCAGCCCTCGTAAACCGGGAATGAGAATATATATATTATTCGGCGGGCTGTCACTAGCGGGAGCAGTAATTCTCTTTGAAATAACCGTGCGTTTGGTATATCCGGGCTTTTTGCATAGTCTGATCCGGTATAAATATCTTTGGCCCCCGAATTATACTGCAACGTTTTATCCTGATTCACTTACTTTTCCCGGAGTATCGGGCGAATCGCGGTTTGCGGCTAATACGTACGGTTTCAGATCAGATAACGATTTTACATTTGGTGAACAAGTGATTATCACACTTGGCGGCAGTACAACGGAGTGCCTGTTTCTGGATCAAGAAGAAACATGGCCGGCACTGGTGGAATCATTATTGAGAAAAGAATTCCGTCCTTTTCGGGTTTTCAATGGAGGTAAAAGTGCTTTATATTCTTCTCATCATATTACACAAGTGGAACATCTTATTCCGGAAGAAATACCTGTCAAATATATATTGCTTAAAACGGGGCTGAATGATTTTCTTTTCTTTCTGAAACACTCTGCCGATGAGGGATACGATATTTACAAGCAGGAGAACTTTTTGCTCCGTAACAGTGCAACAGCCGTTTTGGTGCTAAGAGTTTATCTGAAAGTTAAAACACTTGTTGGAGGGTACTTAAAGAGTGTTGAACAGGATTCTGCAGGACATATATACAAAA
>CAYYJL010000121.1:0-5936 GCA_964472245.1 uncultured Ignavibacteriaceae bacterium
CGAAACACGCACCCAACACATCCCACAGATTTATCTGTGGGGCTCCACAGAGCAGAGCAACCTAAACACTACACCAACCCACGCCTCCAACAAACCAGTATATATCCCCCACCTGCTGCTACCGCAACTTTTTCTCCATCAGATAGTTAACAATCTCCACTCCCTGCCTGATTTGTGTCTGCCTGCGCCGGGATACAAATCCCATTTTTTCAAAAAAGGGTTTTGCCGTAATACTGGCATGTGAGAATAATACCGAGGCACCTCTGCTTAATGCCTCCGCTTCCAGCTTGCGGCAAAGCATTGTCGCAATTCCCTTTTTCTGATAATCCTTGTGTATATATAACAAGTCTATGGTATTATCGAGAGCAAGCGAGCCGAAGCCGACTGGATCTCCTTCTATCTCTGCAATCAAAAAATACTGCGTTTCCACCTTTTCTTCCCATAGCCGGGTATTTCCCGCAGAAGCTGCCCATGCGCTTATCTGTTCCGGAGAATAATCATCTGCGCAAACTGCATGTATTGTATCTGTGAACAATCTCCGGATATCAGTCAGATCCTCCGGATTCGCTTTCCGCAGCTTTACTGTTGAATCTTCCATTTTTCATTTACCAAGTTGATAACTTATTAACCTTAGGATATCCATGTGCAATTTTATCTTGCCGGGCTATTTTTGAACGGACTACAAAGCACAGCTCCTCTATTAATTCGCATGTTCCTCATACGATTTAATCAATCTGCTTTTCGGATAATGGTTGCGGCCAAGATTTTTCAACCCCCAATATTCACGGATTGTCTTCCCGATTACACGGTTTATCGTTTCCTGATCCTTATACTGCATCGCTTTTTCATACTCATCTAAATAATATTTTTCTATCTCAAGAAATACTAAATCTGTAATATTTACAGGGCAGTCCCGTCTGTATTTTCTGAGTGTGGTATTCATAATTTCTTCGGCTCTTTTTTCAATTACGCTTGGCATGTGTATCCCTAATGTTTACTGAATAACCCTGAAATTTAACAATTATCAATGTAACAGAAATCCCCCCCGCCGCCACTCCCTTTTCTCCCATTTTATCGCTATCTTGGGGGTTAATCAATTAACTTTTACCAAGCGGAAATGGCTCTGAATATGGCACCTGTTGATACTCTTGCTGTTAATACAATTCGATTTTTAGCTGCCGAAGGCGTGCAAAAGGCAAATTCCGGGCATCCGGGCATGCCGATGGGCTGCGCTCCTATTGCATATTATCTCTATGCTAAGGAGATGAAACACAATCCTGCTAATCCTAAATGGCTGAACCGGGACCGCTTTGTGCTCTCCGCCGGTCATGGCAGTATGCTGCTTTACTCCATTCTCCACCTGAGCGGTTACAATCTGCCGATGGAGCAGCTCAAACAATTCCGCCAGTGGAACTCCCTCACTCCGGGACATCCGGAATTCGGCTTAACCGAAGGCGTGGAAACCACCACCGGACCGCTGGGACAAGGTTTTGCCAACGCAGTCGGCATGGCTATGGCGCAAGCACATCTGAGCGCACTGTTTAACAAGAAGGATATGAAAATCCTGGATCACTATATATACGGCATCTGTTCAGACGGTGATTTGATGGAAGGCATCTCCCACGAAGCCGCTTCTCTGGCGGGCCATCTTGGACTCGGTAAAATTATTTTCTTTTATGATGATAACGGCATCACCATAGATGGGGAAACACATCTCGCCTTCTCAGAAAACATTGAGATGCGCTTTAAAGCATACGGCTGGCATACAGAAAATATATCCGATGTAAACGACCTCTCACAAATTGAATCCGCACTTGCAAAAGCCAAAGCGGATAACAGGCCTTCGTTAATTATTACCAAAACACACATCGGTTACGGCAGCCCCAATAAACAGGATACTGAATCCGCCCACGGCTCACCGCTCGGCACTGATGAAATTGCACTTACCAAAAAGAATCTGAACTGGCCTTACACGGAAGAGTTTTATATACCGGATGAAGTAAAGACTCTGTTTGACGCCCGCAAAAAGGAATGTGAAAAAGCAGAAAAAGAATGGAATGTATTGTTTTCACAGTACCGCATCAACTATCCGGAAGATGCCGTTCTGTTTGAAAAAGTTATGCAGGGCGATTTCGGCACGGAATGGATGAACGAGCTCCCCGTATATAAAGATGACGGCAAAAAGATGGCAACACGCCAGGCATCCGGCAACGCTATTAATGCGATTGCAAAAAAACTCCCGACTATCTTCGGTGGTTCGGCTGACCTTGCCCCGTCAAATAATACGATGATAAAAGGGCAGACTTCATTTTCAAAAGATAACTACGCCGGCAAAAATCTGCACTTCGGCATACGCGAACATGCCATGGGTTCCCTGATGAACGGCATGGCTTATTACGGCGGACTCGTTATATACGGCGGCACCTTTCTGCAGTTCAGTGATTATCTCCGCCCGGTGCTGCGCCTTGCCGCACTGAGCCACATTAAAGCTATTTACGTATTTACTCATGACAGCATCGGGCTTGGCGAAGATGGTCCTACACATCAGCCGGTTGAACATCTTGCCTCTCTGCGGGCTATACCGGGAGTTGTGGTTATCCGTCCGGGAGACCCGAATGAAACTTCCGCCGCATGGAAGGCCGCTATCCTGCACAAGGGCGGACCTGTTCTGTTGATTTTATCCCGCCAGGGCATGCCTGTTATTGACCAGGATAAATATGCCAAAGCGGATAACCTGCTCAAAGGCGCGTATATATTACGGGATACATCCGGCAAACCGGATGTTATCATCATGGCAACCGGTTCTGAACTCGGCCTTGCAATGAGCTCTGCGGAAAAACTTGCCGCGGAAAACATCAATGCCCGCGTGGTCAGCTTCCCCTGCTGGGAGTTTTTTGAAAAGCAGGAACAATCCTATAAAGATACCGTGCTTCCTCCTGATATTAAAAACAGGATTGTGATTGAGGCAGGTGTTTCCATGGGATGGGCTAAATATGCCGGTGACAAAGGCGAGTATATAACCATTGAAAAATACGGTGCTTCAGCCCCTGACTCTGTATTGCAGAAAGAATACGGCTTTACGGTTGAGAATGTTATAGCAAAAGCTAAAAAACTGACCGGCAGGTAATATCTCTCTGATTTCTGTGTGCCCGTTGACGTATTCACCCCCGAGTTTGTCATGAGCAAACTCAGAAAAAAGTTTTCCGCTAAAAAGTGGGCAAAATGTTGCGGCTCCTTTTGTGAGGACTGCAAAATTGCCAATACTTACCGCGATGAGTACGGCAAAAAAAAAGGTAAAAGAAAATTTACAGATGATTACATTAAATTACTTGAAGATAAATGATATATAAATATGAATCAGAACTGCGCCGCGGTGCGGAACTTTGCTCCAACGCTCTGAACAGCGAAGGTTATTCTACTTACATCGTAAGCAACTCGCTGAGAGAATACAGCGTTAAACTCTCCGTCAACGGCTCCCGTGAGTTCGGTAAGTTCAGCGTGTACTACAGTCCCAAAAAGAAAAAGTACTCCCTGGTTACCAATGAAATAACGTATCCCAATGTTGCCGAGAAGATATCCGAAATATGCCTTCCTCAGCTGAATGCCATGCTCCCGTTTGATGGACCTGAGTCAGTTGAACCTCCGGCATGGAATCAGCTTCCTGAACTCTTTGTTGACGGCTCATTCAGGGAGGGCATTGCTGCGTATGCATTCGCTTTGATTGATAATAATTCCATTATCCATTCCAGTGCTGGTGTCCTGACCGAGAAAGAAACAGCCGGTACCAATCAGATTGCAGGTGAGTTGGAGGCAATTATAAAGGGTCTTGAGTGGTGCAGAGAAAATAATTACAAAGAAGTTAAAGTCTGCCACGATCTTATCAACAGCCAGAAATGGGCTTCCGGTGAGTTTAAAGCAAATAATGCAGTTACCAAACGGTATGTCAACTTCATAAAAACCTGCCATATCGGAATTCGCTGGAAAAAAATTCAGGCACATACCGGTGTGGAGTTTAACGAGTTCGTGGACCGCCTTGCAGCCAAAGCTGTTGAAGAATACACAGCAAAACACAAACTGAAGAAAGGATAATTCAACGTTCATAATATTCAGACCCTCCGCGGTATATGCCCATGTATGATATAAAAACCGATACCACCGAACGCGCCGTCCTGGTTGCGCTCAAAACAAAAAGAAATAAAAGGGAAGAAGTTGAAGAACATCTCGCGGAATTAGAAGAGCTTGCCGCAACTGCCGGTGCAGTGGTTATTAACAAGTATATACAAGACCGCGACGGCTACGATTCCGCTTTTTACATCGGCAAAGGTAAAGTTGAAGAGATTAAACAATACGTTGAGGATAACGAAATTAACCTTATCATCTTTGATGATGATCTCTCCCCTGTTCAGGTCCGTAACTTAGAAAGAACCATTAATAAAAAGATAGTTGACCGCAGCGGGCTTATCCTGGATATATTTGCTAAGCGGGCCAGTACCGTGGAGGCAAAAACACAGGTGGAACTTGCACAGCTGCTCTACTACCTCCCCCGTTTAACCCGTGCATGGACTCACCTATCCAAACAGTTTGGCGGCATTGGCACCAAAGGTCCCGGTGAAACACAGATTGAAACTGACCGCCGGATCGTGCGCGACCGCATAAGCATGTTAAAGGATAAACTGAAAAAGATTGAAGGACAGCGGGAGACACAAACTTCACGCCGCAAGGAAGTACTCCGGCTCTCATTAGTCGGATATACCAACGCGGGTAAATCCACGCTTTTTAATCTGCTCACCGGTGCAGGTATCCTGGCAGAGGATAAACTTTTTGCGACACTTGATTCCACCACCCGTGCATTGCAGTTGGAACATTCCGTATCTGCGGTGCTGAGTGATACCGTGGGATTCATCCGTAAACTGCCGCATCATCTTGTTGCATCGTTCCGCAGTACCCTGCGTGAAGTACGTGAGGCAGATATTATCCTTCATGTTATTGATGCATCACATCCCTATTTTGAAGATCACATCACGGTTGTTGAAGATACCCTTAAATCTCTGGGTTGCGAAAACAAACCTGTTATCCGCATCTTCAATAAAGCAGATTTACTGGATACATCCGCAGAACTTGGATATATACAGGCATCATACGATAATGCTGTCACCATTTCAGCAAGGACAGGCCTTAATGTTGCAGCACTCTTAAACAAGATAACTGACATTGCAACTGCAGAATTTAAAGAAGAAGAGATTACCCTTGACATTAACAAGGCATACCTGATTCCGCGCATCCGCACCATAGCTGACATCATAAAAGAAGATTATGATGATAACAGCGTAACAGTCCGGTATCGTGCAGGAAAAACAAATACTGAAATAGTAAGAAAGATTCTCAATGTCTGACCGTTCCATAATATTAGACGGTATTTCCCTCTCACTCAGCAGTATAGAAAACCTGTTAAAACATAATCCTTCCGCCCGGATTGCACCTGCTGCGGTAAAAAAAATGAAAAGCTCCCGCAGTCTGGTTGAACAATGGATGAAGGATGATAAGGTTATATACGGCGTAACAACCGGATTTGGTGAGTTCAGCAACGTAAAAATTTCCACGGATAAAATACGCGATCTTCAGCGCAACCTGATCTTCAGCCACTCAGCAGGAACGGGGAAACCGCTGCCGCCCCGTATTGTCAAAATTATGATGCTGCTCCGTGTTAATGCTTTGGCCAAGGGACACTCCGGCATCCGTGTTGAAACCGCAGAGGCAATGCTGCATATGATGAACGCCGGTATTATTCCAGTTGTTCCTTCGCAGGGCTCCGTAGGTTCAAGCGGAGATTTGGTGCAGCTTTCCCACCTGGTGCTCTCTCTGCTCGGCGAGGGAAAGGCATATAAGATAAACGAACCGTTATATACTTATTCCAAACATATTACACCTGCTCTTTC
>CAYYJL010000121.1:6036-7469 GCA_964472245.1 uncultured Ignavibacteriaceae bacterium
ATAAGATAAACGAACCGTTATATACTTATTCCAAACATATTACACCTGCTCTTTCAAGTAAATACCTAAAAGAAGCCGGCATAACTCCCGTTGTTCTTGATGCAAAAGAAGGGCTCGCCCTTATTAACGGCACGCAGATGATGACGGCTTTTGGCGCGTATATATCGCTCCGTGCACAGAAATTAAAAAAAATTGCCGATATAGCTGCCGCACTCTCACATGAAGCACTGCGCGGAACTGATAAGGCCTATAACGCAAAGATTCATAATCTCCGCCCGTATAAAGGCCAGGCAGATACCGCAAAAAATATGCTCGCCCTCATCAAAGGAAGCGGCATCCGTAAATCCCACGTGCATGATGACCCCCGTGTGCAGGATGCATATTCACTGCGCTGCATTCCGCAGGTGCACGGTGCCTCACGTGATGCTATTGATTACGTCAGCAGTATCATCACCATTGAGATGAACTCAGCAAACGATAACCCTCTGATTTTCCCCGAAACAGGCGAACATCTTGAAGGCGGTAACTTCCACGGACAGCCCGTTGCACTTGCCATGGACTTTATGGCAATCGCCCTTTCAGAATTTGCGAACATCAGCGAACGCCGCATAGAACGCATGGTTAACGGTGCGCTCAGTTTTGGACTCCCCCGCTTCTTAACAAAAGACGGCGGGCTCAACTCAGGTATGATGATTGCTCAATACACCGCTGCAAGTCTCGTCTCGGAAAACAAGGTGCTTGCTCATCCTGCCAGTGTGGATTCAATCCCCACTTCAGCCAATCAGGAAGACCATAATTCCATGGGTTCCATTGCTGCGCAGAAGTGTTATAAAATTTTAAAAAATCTGGAGAACGTTTTAACCATAGAAATTCTTTCCGCCTGCCAGGCAATTGATTTCCTTAAACCGCTTGCCTGCGGAAAGGGAACTGCTGCCGCTTATGATTTTATCCGGAGCCGCATCCCGCATTTGGATAAAGACCGTATATTGCATGATGATATTACCAAGGCACTCGCCTATATTAAAGATGACTCCCTGCTGGAAGCCGTGGAAAAAGAAGTTCAACTTAAATAATTATATATACCGGAGATACCATGAGCAAATTTGATGAATCAAAAGAAAACGGTTATCATAAATTTCTTGCAGACATCTGCGGAAACTGGGGAGGCAGAGTGCGCACCTGGTTTGAGGAGGGAAAACTCGGTCAGGATGAAAATGTAACAGGAACCATCCAATCAATCCTTGAAGGCCGCTTCGCACTGCTGAATTATAAATCTGTCATGATGGATAAACCCCAGGAAGGAATGATGATTATCGGTTCCTCACTCAATGAGCAAAAACTGCAGACCGCATGGACCGATACTTTTCATAATCATACCACCATCATGGTATCCGATGGTGAACAAAAAGACGGCGTATATAATGTGTTCGGTA
>CAYYJL010000122.1:0-7469 GCA_964472245.1 uncultured Ignavibacteriaceae bacterium
GCCTGATTCTACTTCATTAGGAGACGCCCCGGGATAGATGGTAATAATCGTAATTACCGGAGGGCTGATTTTAGGCAGTAGTTCGTAGTTCAGCTGATTATAGCTGAATATTCCGAGAAACATAAGTGCCGTAAATATCACAATGATAAGTGACGGCCGTTTTATTGATAATTCCGTTATAGTCATTGCACTTCCTTACTCTACAATCCGGACAGGTGCATTATCTTTGAGCAGACTCTGCCCATCAACTACAACTTTATCTCCCGGAACTACCCCGCTAACAACTTCGATAGTAGTACCGTATTCCAAGCCGGTGATCAGGGAGACAAGTTTTGCTTTACCATTTTCCACAATAAATACCTGTGGGTTTTTAATACTTCCGATCAGAGCGGTTCGGGGTATTGACACAATTTCATCCCTGTTAAGAGTTACGAAGGATACCGTACAAAACATACCGGCTCTCAGTTTCTGTTTCTGATTATTCTCCAGTAATATTTCTACAGGATATGTATGGGCATCATCACCTTTAACACTAACAGAACTTACTTTGCCGATAAACACTATACCGGGAAAAACCTCAGAACTGACTTCAACTTTGTCTCCCTGTTTCAGGGAAAACGCCTGCACCTCAGGGATATTTACTTTTACTTTCAGCCGTGATATATCAACAACATTAGCAATAAAACTTGCCTGCGGGCCGCTTTGTAAAAGATACCCGACGTCTATCCCTTTGGTGGTTATATATCCGCTGATAGGTGATTTAATCTTGGTATCGTTGTACTGACGCGTTGCAACTGTCAGGTTTGTTTCTGCGTTTGTCAGGCCGAGCTTCGCACTTTCATACTGCGCTTCGGTGATGCTGTTGCTCTGTTTAAGCGTCAGCATCCTGTCATAATCTTTCTTCAGTTTTTCATACTGAGCTTTTGCATTCTGAAATGCTGCCAGCCGCAGTTCATCATCCACTTGAGCCAATATACTTCCTTTTGCCACATAATCACCGGTATTAAAGTATATATCGGTTACTTTGCCTGAAGTTTCGGAAATAATATTTACATCATTGTTTGCGGCAATAGTGCCGACCAGTGAAAATTTAGAATTTATCGGACTCTTTTCAACCTGGGTAACGGAAACATAATACACATCCTGATTTTTTGGCAGGGCACTTACGTTCATCTTTGATTTGTTGTATAAAAGTATAGCGACAATTGCTGCCATAAACAACAAGCCCACACCGCCGTATTTAATTAAATTTTTATTGTTCTTCATTAGATGCTTTCTTAATTATTATTTTATTTTCCAACTGATTTATTTACTTTTGCTTTTGCAAGCTCATGTTCAATGATTGCAGAAGTAAAATTAGCTTTTGCCTGGAACAGTGCAGCTTCAGCGTCGATTACATCACTGCTGAGTGCAAGACCTTCCTTAAATTTAGCAGCAGTCAGCTTCATATTTTCTTCTGCCTGCTCTAATCCAAGTTTTGCCACTTCATATTTTTCTGAGGATTGTTTATATACAAGATATGCCTGCGTAACTTCCAATTCGACTCCCTGCCGCAGTGCAGAAATCCCTTCGGAAACGGAAGCATAATTGGCTTCCGCCTGTTCAGAAGCGTAGGAAGTTGCAAACCAATTCCAGATATCGTAACTCATAACCAAACTTACATCCCAGGTATCCTTAAACTTTTCCTGTGCAGGAAATATTCTCGGGTTTGGCTGGGCATAGGTGAAGTTACCCTGCAATGCCACTTGAGGATAGTAACCTGATTTTGCCACAGATATATTAGATTCTGCAGCAGACTGCTTAAAGCTTCCGCTCTTTATATCGGGGCGGTTCTTAAGTGCTTCTTCTATCAAGGAGGATACGTCACTCATACTTTCTACTGACAACACTACCTGGGAGATTGGGTCTATCACGGTTTCCATTGGGAGACTGAGAAGGTTGTTTAACGCTTTGTTTGCCAGGGAAACATTGTTCACTGCTTCCAACATGCGGAATTTAATATCTGCCTGCTGAACCTGAAGCTTCAGGAGATCATTTTTTGTCAACAATCCCTGGTCAAAAAGATTTTTTGCGTCAACAGTCCGTGCAGATATATTATTAAATGTTTCCTGCAGGACTTTATTCATAAGATTAGCCCGGTAAAGATTCCAGTAAGCATTTCTGATTGCAAACCGTGTTTCCTGTGTCTGGTGATTGTAATCTTCATGTGCTGCCTGACTTAAAAACATAGTCGCATCAACTGCTCCGGAAAGTTTATTCCCGGTGAATATTGGCTGCTGCAATGTTAGCCTGGCGCTATAATTATTCAGGATGACAGGATTAATATCAAAGGTACCAAATGGTGTTGAAATTGAGAAGGGGTCAACCTCGCTTAATCTCGTATAAGATGCATTCAGCTTAAGAGAGGGGAGTCCCTGAGTTTTTACTTCCCTGTATTTAGCATCCGCAGCTTCGGACTGAAGCCGGCTGCTTTTAAGAAATTTGTTGTTTTCCAGGCCGATGGAAACTGCTTCTTCAACAGTAAGTTTTTTCACTTCCTGAGGGAAAATAAGTACCAACGGGAGAAGCAGCATCAAACTGATAAGTTGTATTGATTTCATATATATTCCGTAATTTTTATTGTTCATTAGTATCTGTAAGCGAATTAAAATCATTTTTGGCTGAATCTGTCATGATTCCCTCAAATAGAATTGTAGTAATATTTTCATAAACTTGCTCAGCTGAAATTGATGAAGTTGAAAGAAAAGCCGGGTCAATTAACTCCCGCACAGCGCTCAAATATATATGAACCACTATGCCGGATTGTATATCGTTCCGAAAAACGCCTTGTTTAACTCCTTCCTCCACTAAATAGCTGAATTTATCCAGTGCCCTCTGGCGCTGAAATTCCTTCATTTCTTTATATAGATGAGGGTACACAGTCTGAAGTTCGGTAATCATCGGGCCTTTTAGCCGGGACGACATTTTGCCGAGGAATTTCAGAAGCATTTTAAGTTTCTGAAGAAATTCAATTTCCTGATTATTGTAGAGTTCATCAACAAAGTCAATACAATCACATTTTATTTTACTAAATAGCTCTTTGACAATATCTTCTTTATTGGAGAAATATTTGTACAGGGTTTTTTTGCTCATTCCAAGCTCACCGGCAATTTCGCTCATGGTGACTTTGGTAAAGCCAAACTGTGAGAACAATTCTTCAGATTTTTGGAGGATACGCCCCCGGTTTAATTTATCAGAATCCATCTATTCGGTCAATCTTTCTCTGAGTATAAGGAGGAAACTAAAAACGTTTTTTTGGTTTCCAAAATAGCTAAATCGTTCCTGCCGTCCAAGTTATATAATTGTGATTGTGATAACCGGTTTATTTGTGCGCTGGATATGTAAAAAGACGTTTGAACGGCTAATATCCTTTATTTAACCGCAAAAATTGGTTAATTTTGGCTTTTCAAAAACGAGGTTTGCATGTGTGGAATTGTCGGTTATATCGGATCAAAGAATTGTATTCCGATCATAATTGGTGGATTAAAAAGACTTGAATACAGGGGATATGACTCAGCAGGTGTTGGAGTTTTAATTGATAAAAAGGCCAAAATTGTTAAAAATAAAGGCAAAGTTTCTCTTTTAGAAAAACGGCTTGAGTCTGAACATCTTAAGGCATCAATAGGAATAGGCCACACCCGGTGGGCAACTCACGGGGAACCAAATGAGGTGAACGCCCATCCTCATGCATCAGGTGATAACTCATTATTTCTTATACACAATGGCATCATAGAAAACTATCAGACGCTTAAAAAGCAGCTGATGAGTATCGGCTACACCTTTAAAAGTGATACCGATACCGAGGTGATTGTCCAGCTGATAGACAGTTTCATAAAAAAAGGGAATAATTTCAGCAAATCAGTAAGATTGGCTCTTTCCGAGGTGGATGGCACTTATGGAATGGCAATCATCTATGAAAAAGAACCTGATAAAATGATAGTGGCAAGAAAAGGTTCCCCATTGGTGTTGGGTATAGGTGAAAATGAAAACTATATTGCTTCAGATGTTTCTGCATTGATAGCTCATACGAAACAGATTGTCTATCTGGAAGATGGCGAAATTGTGGAAGTTTATGCTGATAGGTTTGTTGCAAAGACCATACTTGATGAAGATCTTGAAAAAGAGATTATTGAAGTAAGCATGAGTCTTGATGAAATTGATAAAGGCGGGTATCCCACCTTTATGTTAAAAGAAATCATGGAGCAACCGGATTCGGTATTTAATTCAATGCGCGGACGTTTCATCTTTGATGAGGGTACCGCTAAACTTGGCGGATTGGAGGGCTTTGTAGACAGGTTAGCAGCAAGTAAACGGATAGTCATCTCAGCTTGCGGAACCTCCTGGCATGCCGCTCTTGTAGGAGAGTATATGTTCGAACAATTTTTAAGAATACCTACTGAGGTTGAATATGCTTCAGAATTCCGGTACCGGAATCCAATCATTCAACCGGATGATGCTATAATTTTTATCTCACAAAGCGGAGAAACGGCAGATACTTTGGCTGCATTGCGAGAAGCCAAAAGAAAAAGAGCACTTTGCCTTGGTATATGCAACGTTGTAGGCAGCTCCGTAGCCCGTGAAAGTGATGCCGGAGTATATATTCATGCCGGACCGGAAATAGGTGTAGCATCAACAAAAGCGTTCACAGGACAGCTTGTAGTACTCGCATTAATCACACTCCTTGTGGCAAGAAAGCGGGAGATGAGTCTGGCAGATGGAAAAGTTATTGTTGAAGAATTCAACAAAATACCGGAAAAGATTAAGCAGATTCTGAAGCTTAATGAGCAGATTGAAACAATTGCCAATGATTTCAAAGATGCGAAAAATTTCCTATATCTGGGAAGGGGCTATAACTTTCCAGTTGCATTAGAAGGTGCCCTTAAACTCAAGGAAATATCATACATTCATGCTGAAGGATATCCGGCAGCAGAGATGAAACACGGTCCTATTGCATTAGTTGATGAAAATATGCCTGTTGTATTCATCGCCCCAAAAGATTCCACATACGATAAAATTGTAAGCAACATAGAAGAAATCCGTGCAAGAAAAGGCAAGATTATTGCTATAGCTACAGAGAGCGATAATGAAATTGACCGGCTTGCAGATTATACAATAAAAATACCGGATACTATTCGGATGCTTATGCCGATTTTGACAGTTGTTCCACTACAGCTGCTTGCCTATCATATCGCCATGAAAAAAGGATTAAATGTGGATCAACCGCGTAACTTAGCGAAGAGTGTTACGGTTGAATAAAAAACAATTTCAGGTGAATTATGAAAACCCGTGTTCTCATTATGGGAGCCGCCGGGCGCGATTTCCATAACTTTAATGTCTATTTCAGAAATAATGATAAATATGAGGTAGTTGCATTTACTGCAACGCAAATACCAAATATTGAAGGTAGATTGTATCCTTCAGAATTAGCAGGGACTTTATACCCCAAGGGGATTCCGATTTATGAGGAAAATGACCTTGTTAATATTATTCGCGATCAAAAAATAAATGAAGTTGTCTTTGCATATAGCGATGTATCATTTGAGTATGTTATGAGCAAAGCTTCCATTGTAAATGCAGCAGGAGCATCCTTCAGACTGCTTGGTTCCTATGAGACTATGGTTAAAAGTACTAAACCGGTAATTTCCGTTTTAGCCGTAAGAACCGGTTCCGGTAAATCTCAAACTTCACGTAAAATTGTAACCATGCTGCGCGCAGCAGGTAAAAAAGTTGTCGCAATCCGCCACCCGATGCCTTACGGAGACTTAGCAAAACAAAAGGTGCAGAGATTTGCTTCCTACGATGATCTTAAGAAGCATAACTGTACGATTGAAGAGATTGAAGAGTATGAACCACACGTTGCAGCTGGGGGTGTTATCTTTGCAGGAGTTGACTATGAGGCAATTCTCCGTGAAGCTGAAAAGGAAGCTGACATTATAGTTTGGGATGGCGGTAATAATGATATATCTTTTTATCACTCAGATTTAACTATCACAGTTGCTGACCCCCTCCGTCCGGGCAATGAAATGAACTATTACCCTGGCAATACTGCTATGAGAATGGCCGATGTAGTGGTAATAAATAAAATTGATTCAGCTGACCCAAAATCTGTTCAGCTGGTCAGATCTAACACCAGGGAACTGAACCCTAAAGCAGTGATTATTGATGGTGCCTCACCAATTCGTGTGCAAAACCCGGATGTAATCAAAGGAAAGCGGGTATTGGTTGTTGAGGATGGGCCTACACTTACGCACGGAGAAATGAAGTATGGTGCCGGAACCGTAGCTGCTCAATATTTTGGAGCTGCTGAAATAGTTGATCCGCGTCCTTACATCACGGGTACTCTGGCAGAAACATTTAAAAAGTATCCCGGTATAGGAACGGTCCTCCCTGCAATGGGGTACAGCCCAAAACAATTATCCGATTTGGAAAAAACCATCAATGCTGTAAATTGTGATTCAGTCATCATTGGAACTCCAATAGATTTAGAACGCCAGATATCAGTTAATAAACCGGCTACCAGAGTATTCTATGACTTACAGGAAATAGGGGATGTAACGCTCGAGAAAATTCTGAAAGAAAAATCACTGTTGTAAATGCTATACAGGGGGCTGTAAAGGCAGCCCCCCTGTCGGCTCAGACTCTCCTTCTGCTCCCGAACAGGTAATCGTTAAGAGTGTAAGCAGCACTATTACATCACGAATTCGTTTATACCACACCCGGCCTGCTGTTTCCTTTGCGGCAAACCGGAGGTAACGGTAAATTCTATTTGCCTCCCAAAGTGCTTTTTCCGCTGCCGGTTGATTATCGGTAATGTTATTTATATATTTTCTGTATATATATTTTGCAAACTTAAAAAGCAGCAATGCGCCAATGAATCGCAGGAGAATCAGCGATATATTCAGGATTTGGTCCCCCTCACCGGAATAAAACGAAGCAGCAATAAAAAGAAGTAATATGCCGGCATATATAAGATAAAATTTGCCGGGTTTGTGCTTTATCCGCAAAGAATTTTGTGAAGCATCAAATTCTTTATATTTTACTAAGGTATCCTTATCATGTTCTAATGCAGACTCGAGCCGGTTAATCGCTGTATAACAAAACATAGCAAACGGGATTGCAGCTGCAATGTGAGTCAGGAAGTATAGAGTAATCAGGAGATAAGAAATATCAGGCAAGGTGCTGAACCCGGAGCCCGTCATATCGGATATAATTTTGGCGGAAAAAATATTCAATGCGTTGTAAAGAGACATGCCAAAAAACAACCAAAGAGTAAACAGTCTCTGAAAAGCCGAAAAAGAGAGAACAAAAAGGGAAAAGAATAGCAGCCGAAGAAAAAGATGTATTTTGATTGTTCTGTAAAGCTCCCCAATGGAACTTTGTATCATGACTGCAAAATGGGAATTAATGCTTGCAAAAGGATTAACTGCAAA
>CAYYJL010000123.1:0-7456 GCA_964472245.1 uncultured Ignavibacteriaceae bacterium
GCTGGACTCCATTGCAAAACCGACATAAGGAGTAACAGATATACCCCAGAACCCTAATTTCTTAGATACGTTCAATCCGTACGTTGTGCTGGAAAACTCAACCGTGCTGCCTATCTTGGATGACTGTGTTAAAAATCCCGCTGATATATCAACCGGCACCATTGGCAGATAACTATCCAGCCAGTAACTCAGATTATGTTCTAATCCGAATCCGGAATAACTGAATTTGCCGAGTGAGTCTCCCAAATCGGTCTCCGGCAGATAACGTAAAATTGCACGGGTACCGAATATCGTCCCGAGTTTTATCTGCGGTGCTGCTGAGGGAAAACTTTTCATACTGCCCATAAGCCCCCCAACTCCCAAATCAATCTGATTTTGCGGAATTGTTACCGTTGTAGGGAAGGATGAATTAACCGTAAAAGTCTTGCCCGGAAAGAAAACTGTAATGCGGTTTCCCGCACTTCCTGTTATGGTTGCCCCGGCAATCCTTACATCCAGATCCTGAGTTGTTATCTGCTGAATAACTTCATTCCGCACATCCGGATCTTCTATCGATTCAGTCAGAGTCATCGCCTGCGATTTATCAAACCTGAAACTGCTGCTCAGTGAGAATGATTTTGCGTCAGCTGAGGAAAAATCTGATGACATTGCAACCAGGCCAAATTCAAGATCAAATCCCAGCCGTTTCTTTTCCGCTGCACGGTTCATCCAGCCGGAATTATAATTAACACCAAGGTTGGTAACCAGCGGGGTAATATATGCCTTGCCTGCTGATCCAGCCAGTTTTTCCAGCTGTTCATCCAGGTTCTGCCCGTGAGTCAGACTCAACGTTCCACCTAAAACTACAGCCATAATACATAGAGTAAATCTGAACATACGGTCGGTCCTTTCGCTGTTGATTAATATTAACACACACGTAAATAAAATTAGAGTAAAATTACTCAATATTTTTTCCCATTGCTACAAAATTACACAAAAATTCGTAACACCGTCATCGCTTGTAATTTAGAACACACCCTTTTTAAGGGTTTAAGTTTTTCCTGATTTATTATTCAAAGCCCGCGTTATGTCCCTGTTTTCACTGCGCAATAGAAGGGTTCACCGGAGCAGCCGGTTTATCTGAAAAAAATATATTTTTCTGAATCCCCGTAATGAAGGGAATCGGGAATAGTTTTTCAGCACGATTTCGGGGCTGTTAAATATGTTCCTGTTAATGTTGCGTGAATTGTTTTTTTACTATCTTGAACAAACCAATTTATTAATCCTTTCGGAGACCAAATGAACAAACGGCTTCTTTTAGCAGCTTTTGCCTTGGCCTATACCGTTTCCTTTGCCCAGTTATATCAGGGTCCGGCAAACGGTTCGGTAGCATCAGGCGTGGTGGTTAACACCAACAATTTTACAGAGGGAGGGGTAGATCCCACGTTCCCCATTAAACCAATGAAAAACATTTTCCTTAATTCCTTTTTACCGGATAATCCCCGGATGCCGGCCCCTTCTGCTCCGGAAGGTTCTAACTATATAATAGATAGAGGCGAGGCAGGACTGGGCACGCGCGGCGCATCCGGTGATTACGCCATGGTGCGTGATTTTGTCGGTATTCCGGATCAGGGATTTTCCATTCCACCGGATCCGCATTTGGCAGTCGGCCCAACACAGATCATTGGTGTGGTCAACAGCCGATTCAGAATTTTTGATAAAACCGGTACCGTTCTGAAAACTATAGAAAGCGGTTCTTGGTTTTCATCCGTACTGCCGGGTGCAGACCCCTTTGACCCCAAAGTGGTTTATGACCATCATAATAAAAGATGGATTATGGTATGGCTCCATTTAGGCAGCAGTACAGCATATTTTCTCGTGTCAGTATCTGATGACTCAACCGCAACAGGTGCATGGCATAACTGGGCTCTCCCTTCTCACGTTAACGGTTCAACTAATGCCGGTAACTGGGGAGACTATCAGGGAGTCGGCTTTAATAAAGATGGTTTATTCATCACATCAAACCAGTTCACCTTCCCCGGTTCATACAATTATCAGAAACTCCGCATTATCCCATTCACAGATTTATATACTGCAACACCCGGCGCAGTTACCTGGAGAGATATATGGGATATACGCCATCCGGGCGGCAACGAGGTGGGATTCGGCATAAGACCTACCTATTCATTTTCAAGCGGGTCGGATTATTATTTAGTTGCACGCTCCCCCTTTGTAACAGGCACATACTTTACCGTTTATAAGATCACCAACCCCACCACTAACCCTGTGATGACAGGTGTTAATATCCCGGTCACTGCATACAGCGATCCGGAAAATGCAGGACAGTTGGGCGGTTCCCAAGCTATTGACGGTGGCGGCAGTAATCTCCGTCATGAACCGATTTTCAGAAACAACAAACTGTACTTTGCACATGCAGTACGAAGCGGAACAGGCGGGTTGTATTCATCCGTCCGCTTTTTGGAAATTGATGTAACATCCAATACCGCTACCAGTGACGTTGCACAAGGTGCAGATAACTTCTGGCATTTTTATCCTTCCCTGGCAGTTGATGCACAGGGCAACGCTGCAATAACCTATACCCGTTCAGGCACAGCACAATATGCCGGTGCTTACTTCACAGGTAAACCAGCAGGATTTGGCGGATTAACCGGAAGCAAAGTTATTAAAGCCGGTGCCGGTTACTATTATAAAACATTCGGCGGAAGCAGAAACCGCTGGGGTGATTATAACGGTGCTGCATTAGATCCATCTAACGGTAATATCTGGATGCTGAGTGAATATGTTGCTTCCACCAATACCTGGGGCAGCTGGATTGGCGAGCTTCAGTTTTCATCCGCAGCAGCTTTAGTTTCTGTGACCGCTCCAAACGGCGGAGAAGTGTGGGCAGTCGGCTCCTCACAGAATATCACCTGGTCTTCACTCAATGTTACCAATGTTAAAATTGAATATACAACCAATAACGGAACTGCCTGGAGCGTAGTTGCTGCCTCTGTTCCTGCTGCATCAGGTACCTATGCATGGAGTGTTCCTAACACACCAAGTGCTCAGTCCAAAGTGCGTATATCCGATGCTTCCAACAGTGCTGTGATTGATGAAAGCAACGGCACATTCACCATCGGACAGGCACAGGGTTGGGAAGCTGTTGTCTCCGGCACTACAGGAGATATATGGTCAGTATCCTGGGTGGATAACAATGTTGTGTGGCTTTCTGCCAACAACGGTGATGTAAAAAAATCAACTGACGGCGGCGCCACTTGGGCATCAGCCGGCTTTGCTGCAGAAGGTGCTTATTCTATTGTTGGCATCAATGCACAGACTGCTGTCGTAGCAACCGGTCCTTCTTCCGGCAATGGTGCTATATTAAGAACCACCAACGGCGGAACCAACTGGACCTCAGTATATACTGCAACCGGTGCATGGTTCAACTTTGTGGACCGCACTTCCAGCGGCATACTCTGGGCACAGAGCGATCCTATCAGCAACGTATTCCACATTGTACGTTCAACCGATAACGGTGCTACCTGGGCGCTTACCAATAACAGGCCAGCCGCACCTGCAACCAATGTTTTTGGTGCTAACGATTCCTATTACAGCATTGGTGATACGCTCTGGTTTGGTACCGGCGGCGCTTCCGGTGCTACACTTGCTAACCGTGTGTACCGTTCTGTTGGTATTGATGGTCCATGGACCTTCGCTACCGCATCGGCTCAGTTTACCGGTTCACTCGCTTTCAGCACAGGAAACGGTGCAGGATTAGTCGGCTTCTGGCAGGCAACCAACACCATTAACAAATCCACCAATGGCGGAACTTCCTGGTCAACGGTTACTGCACCAATCGGTTTAACACACGGTCTTGAATTCCTCCGCGGTACCTCATATGCATGGGCTGCTACCTCAACCGGATTATTTATGTCCACCAATAACGGTGACACATGGACTGCAGAACAGGTTCCATCCGGTGCGTTTAACCTTAATGTTGTACGCTTCTCACCAAATAACAACATAGCAATTTCAGCCGGAAGCGGCGGTCTGCTCCTCAGAAAAACCGGCGGTCCGGTTATTCCTGTAGAGTTAACTGCATTCACTGCTTCTGTTTCCGAACAGAATGTTGTACTCAACTGGTCAACAGCTACTGAGTTCAACAACCGCGGTTTTGAAGTTGAAAAAAATATTGACGGCACCTGGAGAACCATTGCATTTGTAACAGGCAAAGGTACCTCAACCGAAATAAATACATACTCTTTCACGGATGATTTCAGAAACCTTGCCTTTGCCGGTGAAGTTTCCTACCGCCTGAAACAGTTTGATTATGACGGAAGATACAACTATTCCCCTGTGGTAAAATTGAATCTCGATTTTTCCGTTGCGGAATTTGCCCTGTACCAGAATCATCCTAATCCGTTCAACCCTGCAACAACCATTTCATTTGGCCTTCCTGTTGCATCCAAAATCTCCCTGAAGATTTACGATCAGCTCGGGTCGGAAGTTGCAACCGTGAGCGAAGATTATTATGAAGCAGGCCGCCACGAAGTTCAGTTTGACGGAAGCAAGCTTTCCAGCGGAGTGTACTTCTACAGATTGCAGAGCGGAAGCAATGTTCAGGTTAAAAAAATGATCATGCTTAAGTAACAAGCAATATCCCCTTTATGCAAAAGGCAGTCCGGTCAAAAACGGGCTGCCTTTTTTTTGATTTCCGGTGCAGAGATTGTTGGCTTTTTATCCTCAGATTATTTCCCTATTTTTGCAGTTACAAAAGCTGATCGTACACTTACGGTCTTCATGGGGATAGAACTGCAGATGTTGGGGGTAGAGTTGTGGGGGTAGAAATATAATTATGTCAGGAGGGAGTGGCTCACGCTGCTCCCTTTTTTTATGCCCCACCCGTTTTTACAGCCGGAAAATCCATCCCCAAATCCCCCGCTTCTAAATATTACTTGACTGATGTTCATAAATGAATTAAATTTGCTGAAGTAAATCTTTAAGTTCGCTTAAATTATTATATTAATTAACTTCAACTATTTTATGAAGTACATTTGTGTGTGTTTATTGTTTATGGGGATTCTCTTTTCTCAGCAATCCGGCTTCCTTCGCGGCAAGGTAACCGACCGCCTGACAGGTGAAGCATTGCAGGGGGCAAACATCATTGCTGCCGGCTCCGGGCAGGGTGTTTCCTCGGATATGAGTGGAAACTATTCACTTCCGTTGCCAGCCGGAAACCAAACCGTTATTTTTTCCTTTATCGGTTACAAACGGATTACACGGAGTTTTCAGATAGAACCGGGCAAAACCATAGATTTTGCTGCTGAGATGGAAGTATCCGCCGGTGAGTTAGATAAGGTTGTGGTCACCGCAACGCGGACTGAAAAAAATCTGCACGAACTCCCCACAAAAGTAACCGTGCTGGATAATGCAGACTTTGTCTATGGCAGCGCACTCAGCTTAAGCGATGCCCTCAGTTTTCAGAATGGCGTCCGCATAGAAGTGGACTGCCAGACCTGCAATTTTACGCAGGTACGCATGAACGGACTCGGCGGCGGATATACGCAGATACTGATTAACAGCCGTCCCGTGTTCAGCCGGATTGGAACAAATTCCCGTCAGCATGTTAGACCGCATTGAAGTGGTTAAAGGCGGGGGCTCGGCGCTTTTTGGAGCTAATGCTGTGGGCGGTACAATCAACATTATTACTAAAGACCCCTCATATACACACTACTCTTTCACCGCACACGGGCAGCTCCCGGGCGGAACCGCTTCTGATGCATATGCAGATGTTAATTATTCTTATATAGATGAAACAGGCAAAACAGGATTTTCCCTTTTCGGCGTCAGTAGAAACCGTACGCCGTATGATGCAAATAATGACGGTTTCAGCGAACTGCCCCTGATGCAGAATGTTTCCGCGGGGCTTACTTCCTTTTACAAAACCGGCAATGATGCAAAAATTTCCCTTGATTTCCACCGTATATACGAATACCGCCGCGGCGGAGATAATATATACCGCGCTCCTCATCTTGCACTGCAGGCAGAAGAACGGACGCACATTATTTACGGCGGCGGCCTCACCTATGATACACCGCTTCCCTTCCGTCTGGCACAGGCATCAGTATATGTTTCTGGGCAATCAACCTACCGGGATCATTACACCGGAACCTTCGGGGCGGATGCATACGGCATCACCGACAACACACTCTGGGTAACGGGGCTTCAGGCAAATTTTACCATCCCATCCTTGTTTGGCACAGGAGCCGCAACTATAACAACCGGAGCGGAACACTCCTCAGAATACGCCGATGACCGCATACCGGGCTATGATTACCGCTACAACTCCCGCATTAATCTGACCGGTATATACCTGCAGAGTGACTGGAAGCCGGACATTCTCACCACGCTCCTTGCAGGATTGCGTATGGATATACACTCACTTGAGGATCAGCCCGTTTTCAGCCCCCGCATAAATATATTACGGAATCTCTCTCCGGAGCTTCAGCTGCGTCTTTCCTATGCTTCCGGATTCCGTGCAGCGCAGGCATTTGATGCTGATTTACACATTGCCATGGCAGGCGGGGGTATCTCCCGTATCGTGCTGGACAGCTCCCTGACAAAAGAATCTTCTCTCTCTTACACTGCATCACTGGATTATAATAAGCCGGGGAGATATATTGATTTCGGATATACCATCGAGGGCTTTTATACTTCCCTGCACAATGCCTTTATCACTGTTGACGGCGGTGCCGACCCCGCTTCTCCGCAGAATTCGTTTCTTCTCAAAACAAACGGCGGGACTGCACGTGTGAAGGGAATTTCGCTTGAATCACGTTTTGAATATATAGATATGATAGAACTGCAGGCAGGAGTAACGCTTCAGAACAGCATGCACGCCGATCCGGTACAGTGGTCAGCAGATGCTCCCGCTGAGAGAAAATTCCTCAGGACTCCGGATATATACGGCTTTATGTTCCTGAAGTGGGAACCCCGGTTTGATTTTAATCTTTCCCTCACCGGTATATTCACGGGCCCAATGGATGTGCCTCATCTGGCAGGTGCGGGTAATCTTGAGTTTGACCGGCTGGAAAAAAGCTCTCCCTTTTTTGATATGAACCTGCGGCTTGGTTATACTTTTTATAACAGCCCTTTGGGTGATGCCATAGAACTTTTTGCAGGCGTAAAAAATCTCCTGCATCATTATCAAAAAGATTTTGACAGCGGGCCGCTGAGAGACTCAAATTATATATACGGACCGGCTGCGCCAAGAACCGTCTTTGCCGGATTCAAGATTAATCCGCTGTAATATATACGGCGGGCTTACCCTACTTTGGTTACCTGCGGCAGCGTGATAATAAAGTTTGCGCCTTCGCCCAGTTCACTTTCAACCGTTATGGTTCCGCCATGTTCGCGGATGATTTTTTCGGTTATCGGCAAGCCAAGTCCTATGCCGTTTTTCTTTCCCTGTGAAAAG
>CAYYJL010000124.1:0-7186 GCA_964472245.1 uncultured Ignavibacteriaceae bacterium
GTCAAACATGCTAACCGATTTAATGGCAATTTCACCTATTTTATTTTCAGGGAGAGGATTCCGATTTTCATCTACTATCTTCACCTCGCAGCCCTCAATAACTTTTCCGGAAGAAACGCAGACACGTGCATTTTCGATAGAGTTTGTTATTACTACATCACCCGCACTTAATTTATCACGGTCAGCATATACTACAACTGGTTCAACCCCGGGGTCAGATTGTGTAACTGCATACGTGGTCTCAGCCATTGCATAACAAGTTGCCAGGGCAGAACTGCTGAATCCATATTTTGCAAAGTGAGTTTTAAACCGGTTATGGCTTGCATCTCTCACCGGCTCACTGCAGTTAATAACCATGCGCAGAGTTTTTAAATCCACCTCTTCTAATTCATCTTCATGAATTTTATCGGCGAGCAAATTATACGCAAAATTCGGCAGCCAGCTTAGTGATGCTTTTTCCTTGCTGATTGCTTCAAGCAAGAGAACAGGAGCCAGCACCCATTCAAACGGGTCAATCTGTATAGATGTAATACCAAATGCAAGCGGCATATGGAAAGCAGCTATCAATCCCATATCGTGATAAAGTGGAAGCCAGGAAGCAACTTTATCATCTGGAGATATATTAATTGCTTTACCGTAGTAATCCGCATGTCTGATGATAGCACCATGAGAGAGCAAAACAGGTTTTTGCAGTCCGGTTGTACCGGATGAATGCTGAAGTAACAACGGCTGTTCCGAAGTAACTGCTGCTCTCTCTTTTCTTAATTCATCATATGCCGCAGCACTGAATTCTTTATTTAAATCATATTCTAATGGAAAGTGGACACCGCGTACAGTACCTGAGGATATCAGCGGCTCAATGATAGGATTGATGCTTTGTTCTGTGAGAATCCAATCCAACCCGGAACGCTGGGACATACCAATTATTCCCTGACGGAATTTATCAGGATGCAGCCGCGGGTTTGGGTATGCTAATACAGCTGGGATTGCCCCGATACCTACGATGCCGAGATATATAGGGAAAAAATCCTTATTGTGTTTTATAATGATAGCAACCACTTCCCCTTTATTAATTCCGGCCGTTTTTAAGTGCAGACTGAATTTTTCAGCAGCCGCGATTAATGCGGAATAACTCCAGCGGAACGGTTCTTCACCCGCATACCAAACAACAATTGCGTCCTTATCGGGAGTCTTTTCAGCGTGCGAACGCCAAAGGTCCCATATGTTCCGGGCTTCCATACTCTTTACTTTAGATTATTTATTAGCGTTATAGTAATCATTAATGGCATCAGTTAACAGGTCCGCCATTTTTTTAGCACCTTCGGTGTTTACGTGAGTATAATCTTTCTGAGCTTTTCCGTCGGCAACCCATTTACTCATTGCGCCTTCACCACCCATGGCTTCAAACAGATTCCAGAATGCAACACTGTTGTCAGCTGCTATTTTCTTCTGAGTTTCAAGTAATTTCAGTACAGATGGCTCAGTAACAAATTTGGAACCTTTCTTGATTCCTTTATCCTGCACACCGATTACCACAATACCTGCTTTAGGATATACAGATTTAAATTGGCCGATAATTTTACTCATCGCCGATTCATACCATGAAAGATCTTTCATATTCTGCTCAAGCATATTAAGTCCAAAGTGGAGTAAGATTAAGTCATACTCTAAATACTTGGAGAAATCCTTTAGTATGGATTCAGGAACATCTCTCAGTGCGATTCCGGAGTTTCCTCTGAGCGGGAAGTTATCCACATATATACCATTACCCTCTTCAAAACTTACACCGTAAAAATTGCCTTTGGTACCGGCAGGAATAGTGATCTTAACATTCTTTACCCTTCCGGAAAGTCCGAGGTCTAATTCCTCAATTTTTTTGGAACCCTTAAGTGTAAAAGTTTTTTCTCCGGAGGTGTTAGTCCCAACGGTTATATTCCCACCCGCATCAGACTGATAATACAGTTTAGCTGAATGGAATTGCTTAATACCATATAATCCATACGGCTCATAGTTTACCCATGAGTTGCCGTTTGTATATGCTACAGCACCATTCAAGCCGACGGGCAGTTTATCAGAGTTAGATGCGAATACGGCACCATATTTCCAGTTATCCGAATAAGATAATCTTGTCGTATTTCTGAAAGCTATGTCGGGAGAATTTATTGCAACAAATCCAACTCCGCTGCCGCCAAACTGCGATTGCAGATTCTTTCTTAAGTCTGCACTGATTAAATCACCTTCGATGACAGAATCACCAAAATGTGCAATTCTCACTTTACCATTCTTAGCATTGTTCAATGCTTTTGCAAAATTTTTAAGGATTGACGTATTACCTGAAAAGTTTTCCGTAACTGGGGTATACCCCGGAAATATTGTAAAAAAACCTTTGATGTTGTCATTAACAGAAATACAGCCGCCGATTCCGGCAAAAGCAACATTATGTACCGAAGAAGGAATAAAGCTTTCATCTTCTTCTGATTTTACATCGTAAAAGAAATCAACTTCTTTTGTTTCATAGTTGAGTAATATGGTGCCTTCCGGTATATACTGTGTTAACAACACAAATACTGTTGCGAGCAGGATCAGGGTAAAAGGCCTGAATGCATTCAATTTCTGATTTTCCATGTTTCCTCTTTTTTCTTAGTAACCAAATTTTATTAACAATTTTTCAATTTCCCGTCCCCAGGTCTGATACGCACGGGCTTTCAAATGCAAGCCGTCGTACGTTAAATCATCCCGCAGGAATTTTTGGGCTGAAAGCCCCACATTTACATCAAGATAATCTATACTATTCTGTTTACAATAGTTTTGTAACAGCGTATTCAGTTTTTCAACTTCCTTATTTCTATCGGCTGATGAGGGCCAATTCCTTCCGGCATACAAGGTTGACTGAACAACCACGCGTATCCCTTTTGACCTTAACAGTTCCACCAATTTAGTGTACTTGCTGAATATGGTATCCACCGGGGACCAATTATAAACATCGTTGATTCCTGCCATCAGGAAAACAATTTTGGGTCTCAGGGAAATCACATTCTCAACCCTGCTGAGCATTCCGTCTAAAATATCTGATGGAATACCCCTTCCCACTACATTATCACGTCCGAGCAATTCGCTCCAAACAACCCCTTTAGTAATGGAGTTTCCCAAGAACACAATATCTGCCTGCCTCTTTTTATAGATTTGATACAGGTCAGTTTCATGGGAATAATTTGGGTTTTTTTGATACAAAGCTGTATCTGCGGACATGGTAAAAACCACCTCAGCCGCAATAAGAATCAAAATCAGGGTTAATCCGGCTTTCATTGGTCTCCATTTAAATATTAGTAGTTTGGCAAAAATATCCATATACGCTAAGAATTCAAAGAAAAGTTTGAAATTTCATGATTTTTGCACTAAATTAAGACTAAAATAATCGAATAAAGGCACACATGAATTCAGAAGGCATTTTCTTCTTCTCTTTGGCATGGATCTCCATCTGGTCTCTGCTGATTTATGCTTACAGCAAAATCCTGAAAGGCGATACAGAAAAATAGCCCTCTTCTCTTACTCTACATATTCATAGGATGATCAACATCATCACCGTTTTCGTAGGGTGAAGTTTGGTGCGCTAGGTTGCTTTCCACACCTTTAAGTTTTATTCTGCCTTCTTTCATATGACGGTATAACATATCATTTTCAATCAGGTAGTAAAACTGCTCCTTAAATTTATCTAAGGAAAGACCGCAGGTTGCAGCAAATTTTGCTAATTCATGCGGATCTTCAAAATCACCTTCATTCAGCCGCAACATGTAACGTCTGGCAATATAAAAGGTCTCTGACGAAGGGTCTACCATTCTTACCTTTGTTTTCTTGGTTTTCGGGTCAAGAATATCGGTAAAGTACAATGGCACAAAGTGACCATCCTGAATTGACACCATTGCTGCATTTCCGCCGCCAAGGATGAACTGAGATGCAGAAAATCCGAGATCCCGGGTATATTCCATATCAAACGGAATCGGGTCGGCACAGCGTAATTCATATCCAATATTCTTAGCAACAATGGTAACCTTAATGTTAAAATCTTTTAGACGCTGCTGAACCTTAGTTTTCAGTATTTCACCAAAATTAATTTCGGCAATTCTAATATTGTCATGTGCATCGCGCTCAACATTAACCAGATCTTCTAAGTCTTTTGCATCAAGGTGTTCCACTAAACCCTCAGCAAGGACGGCAACACCATCTGTTTTGCCATAGCTTATCCGCTTAATAATAGCACCTGCAAGAATGTCCACAATGTGATTCAGTTTACTAACACCATCGGGAAACTCTTCAGGAATCAAGGTCAATGTAGCTCCTGTTGCCTTACCTATACCCAAAGCCAGATGCCCTGCTTTACGTCCCATAGTAACAACAAAGTACCAACGGCTGGTTGTTTGAGCATCTACCATCAGACTCTTGACAATTTCAACACCCAGGTGGCGGGCGGTTTGGAAACCAAATGTGGGGATACCATGAGGCAGATCTAAGTCATTATCAATTGTTTTGGGAACGTGAACTACTTTGATTCTGCCATTTGCCATCTCCTCTACTTTCATTGCACTGAATGCAGTATCGTCACCGCCAATCGTAATTAACTTATCTACGTTCAACCTCAGTAATGAGGTAACAGTGTTTTCCAGATGTTTAGGGTTTTTGGTTGGGTTAGCACGGGAAATGCCTATATAAGAACCACCTCTAAAGTGGATTCTGGAAACATTTTGGATATTTAAATCTTTTACATGGGATATATCACCTTCCATAATCCACTGGAAGCCATCCCTGATTCCTATAACTTCAATACCTTCTATTGCAGCGCGAATCGTTGCCGCTCCTATTACGCTGTTAATACCCGGTGCCGGACCGCCGCCTACCAATATAGCCAGTTTTTTTGGCGCTATCATCTTTTCATCTCCGTATAACTATTTCAACAAAGTAATTTTCAGGGTGCTCGTAAATTTACCCTGATTAATAGTAGCAAAATATATGCCAGCAGCATATTTTTCCATATTTAAGGAAATAACCCCTTTTTCATCTCCATTGTATTCAAACTGCCTGCTTAAAACTTTACTGCCAAGGATATTATAGACACTTATTGTATAGTTCTCTGTACCCGGCAGCCGGTAATTTAGTGTTATCTCCGGATTAAATGGATTGGGATAACCTATTAAATCAAAAGAGTAATCAGTCAGTACTTTTTTTTTAACTTCAATACCGGTTAAAACATTTGGGGACAACAGACGGTTCAGTTTAAAGTAAACCGCATCAGCATTTAAAAATTTACCCGGGGCAAGATTACTGTTATCGTACTTGAGTATCATTCTCCTCCCTGCCTGCAGATATACTGTGCCCGCTTTAGTCCATCTTTTAAAGAGGGCATTGTTTTGCGGGATGTAAATGACCTGGGAGTTCCCAGCGGAATCAACCAAAGTTGTTCTTGCTGAATCAGTTCTGTTTGATGCAATTACATTATAGGTATAGATATCATAGTGCCCGCTCATAGGTATATCCGCATAATATTCTATAGAAGCGGGAGCATCTGAGTTTACCGAAATGCAAAATCCCTGATTACCTACAAGTCCGCCGCTGCCCCATGCTCCCATTTTTACAATATCGGCGGTATCCGAAAGATTGATGATTTTGTAGTATTCTCTCCAATCAGCCGGAGAATGAGGCACATGAGCTTTCTGCGAGTATACACCCTGCTTAAGAAACTGAAAATAGTCTTGCAGATCCGTTAAATACCAGATTGCATTCCCTTTAAAGCCTTTGGTTCTGGTTGATTAAATGAAGGATGACACGACTTCATTGCCTAACGGTGTATTATTCGGCTTAACAGCTAATGCAGGATAAACCTTTGTTTTATCAGTAATTAGCGTATTGGATATATAATCCATAATAGCATTAAACGATGATAATGAAGTTACATAAGACTGTACCTGAACATTATCAACTTTGCCGGTATTAACCCACCACACCCAATCCTGACAAAAGCTCTGATATGCTGTGTAGGAGTTTGAGCTATATAATGAGGGAGCATTTGAAACGTTAATTCTCTGTGAGATTGATTTAACAGAATCATACGCACGTGCCACAAAATCATTTAGTTTATCTGCACGCCAGCGTATCCATCCTGCATCTGCTCCATTTTGGGGCGGTGGCTGATTATTATGCTCCAGGCGGTATAAACTATCTGTGTACGTATCATATCCATAGTCGGTGCTGGAGTAGCGTATTCTGTCCAACTCTATCCCGTCCAAATCGTAATTGCGGCACATTTCCGTAACTAATCCGATAATGAAATCCTGAACATCTTTTCTGGTATGCACCATCCAGTAAAAATTGCTGCCGTCTATTTCTGTTCCGTTCTGCTTTTTAGCAACCCAATCAGGGTGTGCGTTAAAAATAGGACCTTTTTGACCGGCAGGCATATTGTTCTGCCAACCGCCAACAAAGCCATACTCAAACCATGCTTCCACATGGATTCCATGTTTATGGGCTTCAGCTATCGTTTCAGCCAAAATATCTCTGCCCGTATAGGTGGGGTCTATCTCTACCCCTGTTTCAGCTTTAAATACCTGACTTTTCCACAGAGGGTATCCCCTGCTCCAGACATTAATAAAAATTACATTGAAGTTATTTTTGGCAAGACTATCAATAGCATAGGCCAGGGATTCCTTTGAGGAAAGGGTATTTCGGGCAATCCAGGTTCCCCTGAATTCCTGAGAAAAAAGAAGATTGGAAACCAAAAAAAGAAAAACAAAAAACCGGAAACTCATTTAAACTCCATATAAAAAAAGGCGGGTAAACCCGCCTTTAAAGTTACTGCAATATTTTCAATTTTGCATACTTAAGCATCAGATGCTTTATATTATTTCCGTCGAACTGGACGGTTACTTTTTGATTATCACCGGAACCAACTATCTGGGTAACCTTTCCCATCTTGAAGGTATCGTGATATACTTTGCTGCCTACTTTTACCATGGAATTTATTATTACCGGATCCACATAATCCATGGTGGCAAATGTTTCTTCCATCATCTCTTTTTTAGATTTTCTCTCCAGCCGCCTGTTTGCCAAAGGATCATCAAAGTTAACCGTCTCTTCATCTATTTCGTCAATAAACTTGGATCGGTTCTGATATGCGACCTCACCAAACCGGTAACGT
>CAYYJL010000124.1:7196-7447 GCA_964472245.1 uncultured Ignavibacteriaceae bacterium
CGGGCATGAGAAAGGAATACTTTCTTTTCTGCTCTGGTTATAGCAACATAGAATAAACGGCGTTCTTCTTCTTCGGTAGCTTCGCTGCTGAATCTGTTGGAAAGCGGGAATATATCCTCCTCAAGTCCGCTTACAAAGACTATCGGGAATTCCAATCCCTTAGCACTGTGCACGGTGAGCAGACTAACCACATTCTTTTTGTCATCCACCATTTCCAAATCAGTCACTAAAGCAACTTCCTGAAGGAAATC
>CAYYJL010000125.1:0-7439 GCA_964472245.1 uncultured Ignavibacteriaceae bacterium
CTGCCGGATGTGTTGATTTTATCGGATGAAAATCCTGATGTTAAGCGGATTATCCTCTTAAAAAAAGGGGAGCGTTTTGCTGAAGTGATAACAACCCAATTAGGCGGTAACAGTTTTAAGCGCACACTTCTTTTTGTTGACGGCAGGATAGAGGATATACGGTTTGTAAGCGCCGCAGAAAAACAGGAAATTGCAGTTATAATAAACCGGAGCGGAATGTTAACCTATAAACGTTTTGCTCTGAGCGGGGAAAAACCGGAAGTAACTTTTGAAACCGAACTGGGAGTCGGCATAACCCGTGCGTTAACGGACAAAACGGGGAATGTATATATGATTAAAAACAGCGGGTTAATATCGGAAATTCAGTACCGGAATTTTACCGGGCAGGAAAACACCAGAATGCTGTACCGCATAGAAAGCAGGTATATACTGCCGGAAACATTTTATATGATCCCGCTTGCAGCAGGCGGGGATGGCTTTTGCGGGCTGGTGGCAGATGATGAGGAACACAGTTTTGTGGCAGTTAATGAGAACCTGCGTATTCAGATATCCAACCGGAGGGCATCGGAAGCTGCATCCGGTGTAATACGGCAAAAGACGTATATACCGGTTGATGGGAAAGGAAATCCGGTACAAACCTATTTTATGACCGGCAATCCGAAGGAGATTGTTATCTGGAATCTTTCAGTAAATCCCGTAAAATCAACGGCAAGAAAATACCGCCGTGCTGCGGAAATTGAAGATTTTGTGGTGGTAGAGTTTAAGGAACGGCAGCCCTATTTTATTCATTCAACCAGCAGCGGCCTGCTGAACTTCAGGAAATTATGATGAAACAGATGCTTTTGTTTGCTGTTATTTTCTTTTCTGCTGCATTTGTATATGGGGAAAGAGGTGATGAATTTTCGGTGAAAGCAGATTCCCTGCGGAATATTTTATCCGGATCGTATACAGGCGCCCCCGTTAAATGTGCATTTGCGTTGGTGAATGAAGTGAAGGCAGAAGCTGAACTGCGCGGCCAAAGAGTGGAGGGAATTGAAAAAATTCAGGCGAGACCGGCTGCTGATACATCTATTGTTTCCCCTGCCGGGTACTTCAGGATACATTACAATAAAAGCGGTTTTGATGCTCCGGGATACAGCGTGATGGAAGCGGCACGAGCGGCGGATTCATCTTACCGGTATGAAGTTGATTACCTTGGATTTGCAGCACCTCCGGGAGATAACGGCGCGGGGGGTGATACCCTGTATGATATATATATATTAAACCTGGGCGGCGTGTATGGCTTTACCGAGCTTGAAGATGAAATAAGTCCGGGTGCCGGCAGGTACTATTCCTATATCTATATTGACAATGACTTTGGCGGTTTTTATACGACCGGCATAGAAGCAGCGCGTGTAACCATGGCGCACGAAATTCACCATGCAATACAGATTGGCGGGTATATCATCCGGAAAGAGGGGATCAATTTTAAGGATGTTTATTTTTACGAGCTGTGCGCAACAGCTATGGAAGAGTTTGTCTTTGATACGGTAAATGATTATTACGGTTATCAAAGGTCGTTTTTTACGGGCGGGGATAAGCCGCTGCCTCTGCAGGGAGGATATAATTCCGCTCACTGGAATATATACCTGATTGAAAAATTTAAGGATATATCCATACTGCGCCATCAGTGGGAGCTGATGAAACTCTACCGTCCGCTTGAGGCGATACAATACAGTTTAACGGCCCGGGGGAGTTCACTTGCTGCCGCGTGGCAGAATTTTGCGGAGTGGTGTTATTTTTCCGGTTACCGCTATAAGCCGGGTTATTTTGAGGAGGGTATGCATTACCCGTCTGTTGAGCCGTTGGTGAGCAGCTCTATGCTTTTCAGTTCCCTTACGCTGCAGTTATCGTTGCGGCCGATGTCATTGAATTATCTGCGGGTGATCAATGAAAACAATCTGTTAAACGACACGCTTTTTGTTATATATACGAATTCCGATATTGAGCGTGGGACTGATTCACTCGGTTCCCGTGCAGAGCTGAACTTTCAGCTGTCCAATTATGAGACGGTATCATCACAAAAAATTACAGATAATTATTATCTGCAAACGGGTGTATTGCAACCGCTGCTATGGGGATATTCCTCCGTGCTGAACGAGTTCCTGATTCCGTCAGGAGGGATAAATTTTACGCTGCCGGAAAAACCGTATCCATCGCCTTTTAAGTACGGGCTGCATCATTATCTGGTGATTCCGCTGGAAAATCAGAGAGTAAGCGGATTGCTTGAGTTTGCGGTGTATTCCGCCTCTATGGATTTGATATATCAGGATATTGTGCAAACGGGATACGAGGGAAAATATGTTGTTAAGTGGAAAGATGTCAAGAAACAAAACGGAGAGCGGCTTGCCTCAGGTGTATATATTTATATATTAAAAGCAGGCAGTTTTGTACAGAAAGGAAAATTCAGCGTCGTACATGAGTAAATATGCATTAAAAGTTAACGGACTCACCAAGGTGTTCGGGCGGCGGCTGATATTCCGCGGGATTGATATGGAAACTGCTCACCCCGGCATAATCGGTGTTTCCGGTGCCAATGGTTCGGGTAAATCCACCTTTGTAAAAATTATTGCCGGATTGCTCGCCCCGACTGCCGGAAAAGCGGAGCATATTATTGATGGCAAACCGGTTGAGGAGTCTGCGTTGCCGGATATACTCGGTCTGGCATCACCGTATCTTGTCCTTTATGATGAATTCACTGCCGAAGAGAATATCCGTATTTTCAGTGAGCTGCGCGGCGGGGGAGTGAATGAAGTGAGAATGAAAGAGTTATTTGCGTATTTTGGCCTTGAGGAACGGAAAGATGATTTGCTGAAAACATATTCCTCCGGCATGAAACAGAGAGTGAAATTTATTTTTGCACTGCAGCATCAGCCAAAACTTTTGATTTTGGATGAGCCGGTTTCCAATCTTGATATAGCAGGTAAAAATCAGATATATGATATGATTAAAAAGTATGGTGAAAACAATCTGGTGATGATTGCTTCTAATGAAGAGAGTGATTTGGAACTCTGCTCGGAAACCATTTTTCTTGGGGATTACAAAAAAGAAGCGGAGGGAAAATGAAAAAGGCAATTGCACTTTTTAAGAAGGATATGCGGTCTGAGCTTCGTACCCGTTATGCCATAAACTCCCTGATTATGTTCATCATCGTAACCATCAGTGTTATTTTATATGCAATAGGGCAGGAGAAAGTATCTGAGTTCCTGACCGGCGGGCTGTTGTGGGTAATTGTGTTTTTTACGGCTATGTCCGGACTTTCCCGTACGTTTGTTTCCGAGGAGGAGCGTGGGACTGTAATGGCTTTGCAGCTGAGTGCAACTCCGGAAACAGTGCTTTCCGGTAAATTTTTGTTCAACCTGGTTCTGATGTTTTCCATGAACATTATCATCCTGGTGCTGTACAGTCTTTTATTTGAGTCTTTCGTAATAAAGAATCTCTCGTTATTTTTAACAGCGTATTTTCTGGGCAATATCGGTATTGCATCAGCGAGTACGGTGATAGCGGCAATCATCTCCAAAGCGGGCTCCAAGGGCACATTGTACCCGGTTTTGGCGTTTCCGATACTGTTACCTTTGATGTTAACCCTGATAGAGGCAACAAAGATGTCAATTGATGGCACGCCTTTTGATGAAGCTACTGTAGAATTAGCCGTTCTCGGATGTTATAACGTAGTAATGATATCAGCTTCCTATTTATTATTCGATATCATCTGGAAAGATTAAGGCTAAAAATTAAAAGAAAAATGTGAATATGAGAAGTACAAGTCTAAAAATCATTCTTTTTTTGCTGCTCACCTTTGTGATAGTAGCAGGAATCAGTTTTCCCATAGTTGAGAAACCTCAACATTGGTATGAATTCCCCTTAATTCCGGGATTGGAAGAAAATGCAAAGATTATTTTCTTTCATGTGCCCACCAGCTGGGTATCGGTAATAGCGTTTTTTATGTCCACTATCTTCAGTATAATTTATCTGCGGAAAAAAGATTTAACTGCAGATTATAAAGCGTATACTGCTGCTCAGTTAGGCATGATTTTCACCATACTTGCAACAGTTACCGGAGCACTTTGGGCAAAATTTGCCTGGGGAGCTTTCTGGAGCTGGGACCCGCGGCAGACCAGTATTTTCGCCCTGATGCTTATCTACGGCGCATACTTTGCACTCCGCTCCGCAATTGAAGATGATGAAAAACGCGCAAAACTTTCATCGGTGTATGCAATCATCTCTTTTATCACCGTACCGTTTTTTGTGTTTATCATGCCGCGGATTATGCGCGGGCTGCACCCGGGCTCGGCAGATGACAGCCACAGCGGACCGGTAGTTAATTTTAAGATGGATCAGAATATGTTACTGATATTTTATCTTTCACTTGCAGGATTTACCCTGCTTTACTACTGGATGTGGAAGGTGGGATACCGCTCGTTAATTGTTAAACAGAAATTAGAAAAAAGTTATTAAGAAGGCACACAATGGAATTTCTTTCAAATAATGCGTTATATATTGTCCTTATTATAGCACTTATCGTGTGGGCAGGTATTTTCGGGTATCTGTATGCATTGGATAAGCGCCTGGAATCAATCGAAAAAGAAATAAAAAAGTAAAAGGAACCGTACCATGAAAAATAAATATATGTTCGGCGGTATTATTGTAACAGTATTCCTCGGCATTATGATATATCTCTTTACACAGAGCAATATACAGTATGTCAGTAATTTTGATACCGTAATGGAAAAAGGCCGCACCGTTAAAGCAACCGGCAGCTGGGTAAAAGAAAAAAATTATGAAATTAATAAAGCCAATAAAACTTTTGCTTTCTTTATGAAGGATGAAACCGGTAAAGAAATGAAAGTTGTATATGACGGCACTATTCCGAATAACTTTGAAGTGGCAACCAGCATTGTTGTTACCGGTCAGTATAAAGACGGGTACTTTCATGCAAAGGATATACTGACCAAATGTCCTTCAAAGTATCAGGAAAATCCCCAGGGCGCAAACTCGTAATCCAAGAGGAAGGTAATTATGATAGGAAGTATTTTATTAACCCTAGCCCTGGCGATGAGCATTTTTTCAATGTTCATGTATTTTTATACGTTCCGCGGAGCTAAAAACACGATTAACTATGCCCGCATATCATACCATGCTATGGTGATGCTGGTTATTGTTGCTTCAACAGTTTTACTGTATGCGCTGCTGACGCATCAGTATGAATATAAATATGTCTACAGTTATTCCGGCAGTGATTTGCCGCTGGGATTCCTGATAGCAACATTTTGGGCAGGGCAGGAAGGAAGCTTTATGTTATGGCTGCTTCTGACTGCAATGATAGGTGTATTCCTGCAATCATATGCTTCAAAGCATGATGATCTGGAACCGCGCCTTATGATGGTATATACACTCGCCACTTCATTTTTGCTGGTGATGGTATCTCCGCTGCTTAAAAGCCCGTTTGCTTATTTATGGACAGAACCTGTATTCATAGATATTAAAAACATCAGCCAGTCCGTACTGAGCATTCCATCATTACAGGCGTTCTTTTTCAGTGATCCTTCCAGCGGACAAAACTTTTTGAAGGTGAGTGAAGAACTTTTACCTGCATTAAATGCCGCGGGACTTTCCATCAATCAGGTGATTATCCAAGGTAAAGGACTGAATCCGCTGCTGCAAAACTTCTGGATGCAGATTCATCCTCCGATTCTTTTTATCGGGTTTGCAATGGGAACCGTACCGTTTGCATTTGCAATGGCAGCTTTAATTAAGAATGATTACCGTGAGTGGGTGCGCCAGTCGTTCCCATGGATTTTAGGCGGTGCAGGAGTATTAGGACTCGGTATTATGCTCGGCGGATACTGGGCATACGGAGTATTGGGCTGGGGCGGATACTGGGCATGGGATCCGGTAGAAAACTCAAGTTTGGTTCCGTGGTTGGTGAGTGTTGCGGCAATCCATACGATGGTTGTGCAGCGGAAAGATCAGGGGAAGGACCCAAGCAAAATCGGACGGTATGCGGTTACTAATCTTATCCTGTGTATGTCCGTATATATACTTGTATTGTACAGTACATTTTTAACCAGAAGCGGTGTGCTTGGTGATGCATCCGTGCATTCGTTTGTTGATCCCGGAATGATTGTATACCTGTTCCTTATTACGCTGATTGGCTCATTTGCAGCACTTGGCGCAGGAATGCTTATCTACCGCTGGAAAACCCTCAGTGCAGCAAATAAGAGCAGTGAAAGTGAAGAGCAGTTACTTTCCCGCGAACTTTCCTTATTTACCGCAGCTGTAACGCTTATGGCATCAGCAATTATTGTTTTCACGGGTACATCTGCACCTATATTCGGGCAGTCTGTTGATATTGTATTTTACGATGATCTTCATATACCCCTTGCCATTATCATAGGTTTGCTGAACGGTCTCAGTTTAGTGCTGAAATGGAAGGCAACCAAAGGGGAAGAGATATTCAAAAAGATGCGCGGATCCTTACTTGCCAGTGTTTTGCTGACAGCAATAGTTATTATAGCAGGCGGTGTGCGTGAAATTATGATGATACTGATGACCTTTAGTGCTTCCTTTGCATTATTTGTTAACGGAGAAATTGCGTACAAGATTTTCCGCGGCAATGCAAAGATGGCCGGTGCCTATGTTGCACATATTGGTATTGCATTGTTTATTCTTGGTGTTGTAGGGTCAGCAGGCCACAGTATAGAAAAAGATATAGACCTTAAGAAGGGGCAGACTGTTGAGGTATTCGGACATAAGCTTACCTTTACGGGATACTCCCCGATAGAAAACAACAAGAAGTTTGCATTTCATGTAAATGTTAACAAAGGAAGTGATTCTTACGTTGTTAATCCCGTTATGTATATCAGTGATTTTAACAACGGTCTTATGCGGGAGCCGGATATTCTGACAGGCATTACCAGTGATTTATATATATCCCCGCTTGGTTATGAAGAAGGCGGCGGAGATCATGCAGAAGGTAACGAGCTGATTCTGAAGGTTAACGAAGAAAGCAGAGTTGCGGGATTAAAGATTAAGTATGTTGAGTTTATTAAACCGGATATGGCATCCATGATGAATAACGGTGATTTTCAGATGGGCGCCAGACTTTCCGTAGATAACAACGGAACAGTTCATATGCTGGATGTGGTGATGCAAAGAGTGAACGGAGAGATATTCTATTCCAGTCTGCCGGTTCCCGGAACTGATATATCAGTAAAGCTGAAAAAGATTGATCCATCAAATAAAAACGCAGACCTTGTGATTACCGGTGGCACTGATGACGGTCATAATCATGCAACAGGTGAGGTGTTAACCGTTACAGCCAGCATAAAACCATATGTTAATCTGGTTTGGCTGGGTGTTCTTGTAATGACACTGGGATTCTTTGTAGCTATGTTCCG